>JAFGAF010000123.1 GCA_016933815.1 Prolixibacteraceae bacterium | reverse complement strand
GCAATGTTGTTGGCAATCATGCGTGTAGCTGTTGTTCCCTCGTAATTAAAGCGCCAGCCCAAAATATCGAAATCTTCTTCGAGACCAATATCGTTGGTTTTGCCAATTATGTTATGCTGCATGGTGAAATTCAGTCCTGTAGCCAATTTAAAATCGAACTGATAACGGCTGTTTATACCACCGCCAATATTGTAAAACGTGCAATTCTCGACCAAAACAGTCTTTGGATACTCGGCCGGAGTATTTTCACTCTGGATAATGCCCACCTGCACATCGTACAAAGTTGAATTTTTTAAGGTAAAACTGTTCAAACGCAAATTACTCTGAAGCCTGAAAACACCATAACTGCTTCCAC
This sequence comes from Prolixibacteraceae bacterium, assembly GCA_016933815.1. Classification (GTDB taxonomy): domain Bacteria; phylum Bacteroidota; class Bacteroidia; order Bacteroidales; family Prolixibacteraceae; genus Roseimarinus. The sequence goes on along the minus strand of JAFGAF010000123.1, from coordinate 4,428 downwards.
TGCGGATATCGTGTATAATGCAGTTATCTACTACTATTTCGTTAACATCGTGCTCGGCACGATCGCCACGAATTACAGCGCGGTGTAGGTTGCGGATGTTACAACCCTTAATGGTCAATTTTCCGAGCGAAACTAAATCGGTGGTCATATTCACAAAATAACTGCCCACCATTTCTTCGCCTTCGGCAGTTGGGTCTTCGGCCAAAGTTTCGGCATCGACAGGAAGCCCCGATATTTCGAGATTTTCGAAAGTAAGCTCACCAATTTCGCCCGAAATATCGATGGCGCGAATGTAAATAACCGGTTTGTTGGTAAAACGTTCGCCTTTGATCGTTAACGATTTGCCTTCGATAAGAATGTTCGCATTTTCCTGCGTAAGTGTATCGAAATTAGCTTTGTGAACGCCCGGTTTTACCACAATAACATCGCCGCTCGAAGCATTTGCAATAGCAGCAATCAGGTCATCGCCCGGGTTAACGCTTATTTCGGTTTGAGCAAAAAGCCCCAGGCTCAAAACCAAAAAAATGCTCAGTGTTGTGTAAATTTTTCGTTTCATAACGTATTTATTTTAAGTTGTTTAATTGTTTACAGTTGCTAATATCCGTAATCGTTTTTCAAATTTGGGTTTTGATCAACAATGGATTGGTGAATGGGCAACAACTCTTTACGGTTGGCCTCGAAATGCATGGCAATTGAATTGATAAATTCATCGTTTATTGCCACTCGCCAATCGGAAGCAAAAGGCCATTCGGTCAAATCGCGATCGGCAACCGTGGTTGAGTCAACATTGAAGTTGAAATTGTAAAACTCGAGATCGCCATTACTTTTATTGCGCCACATAATACGTTCGGGCAATGTTTCGTAGGGCGACTGTGAAAGGCTCATTTTTTGAAGTTCGGCCCTCATTTGGTTAAGCTTTTCGCCCAACAAATTCCAGCGTATTAAATCGAATTTGCGGATGCTTTCTCCGCCAAATTCCCAAGCCCGTTCTTTAACCAATTCGTTAAAAAATTCGTCTTTCGATGTTGGTATTTGGGGCATTTTGTCTTCGTTACCTGCAAAAGCCCTTGCCCTTACTTGCCTGAATGCTTCAACAGCTTCGGCCGAGGGCCCGTTGTTGATTTCGTTATCGGCCTCGGCAAACATGAGCAAAACATCGGAATAGCGAATTATTGGCCAGTTTACACCGGTGTATTTGTTGGCACCGGGATAAACGGGGTTGAACCATTCGCGCCGCCATTTGGCAATGTAGAGGTTACGCGCGTTCGATAAAATTTGATGATCGGCAGGTTGTCCTTCGTACACTCCCGAGGGCGTAGCCGAACCAACACGGTACAAAGCAATGGTAACATCGCGGCGTGTATCGTTAGGATTGAATGAATAGTAATAAGCAGGGTTGGCCAGCACATTACCAATTGCCCGGCCAAACGATGAACCATCGTCGGAAGCATTGCCAATAAAATAGCCCACTTCGGAGCTTTCGCCTATGCCATGACCCACTTCCCAAATGCTTTCGCCATATTTGGTATCGATTTGGTAACTGCAATGAGTCCTGAACACATTTTCGAACGAAGGGTTTAGTGCATGTTCGCCACTTTCAATCACATCGCGGGCTGCATCGCGGGCAATGGTGTAATAATGCTGATGGTTGTCGCCCCGCTGCATACCCCCTGTTGCCCTAAGCGAATAACCACCACGGGCAAGGGAAATGCGTGCCAACAAACCATTAACAGCTGCTTTGTTAATGCGCTCATCGGCTTGTAATTCGCTTCGCCATGGAACCAAATCGGCTGCTTGCTGCAAGTCGGCAATGATGTTGTCGTAAATCACATCTCGATCGGTTTTTGGCAGGTTAAAATCGCTTTCATCTTTGGCCGATTCGGCACGGTAAGGCACATCGCCCCAATAACGGATCAATTCGGAATAAAAAAATGCACGCAAAGTCAACGCTTCGCCCAGCATGCGGTCCATTGCTTTAATAGCATCGGCATCGGCCGAGTTATACACCGGACTGGCAGGAATATTTTCAATACAAATATTGCAACGCTCAATGGCCTTGTAAAAATTATTGAAAGGCAACTCGAGCTCAAGATTACCGGGTGTGACAATGTATTTGGCTATACCACGGCGCTCGTTATCGGGTTCCAAACCACTGATAAACTCAATATCGGTATCGAGCCCGTAATACATGTTCACCCTTTTTGAATAGCCTTCGTCGCGGGTCATTAATTGATAAATGCCCAACACAGCCTTTTCGGTGTAATCAACGGTGCTGAAAACATTTTCGGGAGTAAACACCGAAACCGGATCGTCTTCGAAATATTTTTCGCAAGCGTTAAGCCCTGTAAGCACTAAAATAGCCACCAGGGTAAGTTTTATTGTCGATTTTGAAAACTTTATCATATTGCTTCGTTTTTAAAAAGTAATGTTAGCACCAAACAAATACATACGGCTACGTGGGTAGGCCGAATAATCGACACCAGGAGTAAGCGGTGTGCTGCGGCGGGTGTCCACTTCGGGATCGTAACCCGAATAGTTGGTAAAAACAAACAGGTTGTTTACTGTTGCATATACCCTCAAATTCGAAATAAAAATTGTTTCGCTCACATTTTTTGGCAAGGTATAGCCCAAAGTTACATTGTTGATGCGTAAAAATGAACCATCTTCAACCGCCCATGAGTGAAAAAGGTTACGCCCTTCGGTTGGTTTCCAAATGGTGGCATCTTTATTCAACTCGGCCAATGCAACAGGGTCAGTAACCGTGTTGCCTTCACCATCGATGGTCATCCAACGGTTTTCGGAGTTTACAATATTGAGCAAGTTGGTGTACGTACGGTAACCACTGGTAAATTCAACTTTGTTGGCATTGTAAATGTTGTTGCCATATACCCAGTTCAGAAAAACGCTGAAATCGATGTTTTTGTAATTCATCATCAGGTTCATACCGCCAATATGTTTGGGGTTGCTGTTGCCAATTACCACACGGTCGTCTTCAAAAGTAATGGCGTTACCATCGTCGATGTTGTTACCGTCGATATCGGTAGGATTGGCCTGATCGATAAATTTAACGCTGCCCGGGCCAAAGCCAAAAGTTGTTACCTGCGAGTTATTGGCAATACCCGGCCTTAAAACATATTCGCCTGTTGCCTGATCGTAATCGAAATCGTCAACGGTGTAAAAGCCATCGTTCATAAAACCGTACATTAAACCAACAGGTTCGCCTACTTTCACAATATAATCGGAGCCTACATCGTTGCTCCACCCCGACGAGGCAAGGAAATAATCCATTCCGCCCAAATTATCAACTCGGTTGCGGTTAAACGAAATATTGAAGTTGGTTGAAAGTTTAAAATCTTTTCTATCGATAATGTATGCATTAAAAGCCAGCTCTACACCACTGTTGGTTGTTTGCCCAATGTTTTGAATTTGTGTGGCATAGCCGGTAGTGACATCAATGCGCTGTTCGATAAGTAAATCTTTTGTAGAGTTTTGGTAAAGATCGATGTTACCGTTAATTCTGTCGTTAAACAAGCCAAAATCGATACCTGCATTTCGCGTAACCATGGTTTCCCATTTCAAAAAAGGATTGGCCAGCGAGCTTGGATAGAAGTACGATGTTCGGTTCTCGTTCAAATAATATCCTTTGCTAGAGCTAACTTTATAAAGGTTGGCATATAAGTAATCGGGTATGCGGTCGTTACCGGCTTGCCCGTAACTCAAGCGCAGCTTCATGTTCGAAACAACATGCGACAAGCCCAGCATAAATTCTTCGCCCGAAATGCGCCAGGCAACCGATGCCGAAGGAAAAACGCCCCAGCGGTTTTCTTGCCCGAATTTCGATGAACCATCGGTGCGTAAAGTAAAACTTGCCAGGTAATTATCGCGATAGGCATAGTTTACCCTGCCGAAAAACGACATCAAACGGTCGGTAATTTCGCTGGTTGAAGGGGTTAGCGGTGTTTCGCCCAACGACATTGAACCTATGGCTATTTTAGCCAGCACATCTTCGGGGAAATGCCTCACTTCCTGACTATAACTTTTGCGGTTGGTTTGTATTATTTCGTGACCTGCCAAAAGCGTTAAGTTATGTATGCCTTCAATATCTTTGTAATTGTAAGTTAGTGTGTTAACCATTCGCAGACGTTCCTGCGAGCTATTGTCGAGCCTCACCACGGGCAATTCGCCATAATCGCGCGCCAGAGGTGTCGAAACACCATAAAAGCGGTCGCGGCGTTCGGCCCTGTTTTCGTAACCCAAATCGGTACGCCATGTTAAAGCTTCCACAATTTTGTAGTTTAAAGCTGCATTAAAATTGGCCTGTGTGCGGTGCTTCATGCTGTACTCGTCGTTTATGAGCGTAACCGGGTCGATTAAGCGGCTCAGGCTCCAGTTTTCCTCATCGGTGAAACCCAGTGTTGGATCGTTGAG
>JAFGAF010000122.1 GCA_016933815.1 Prolixibacteraceae bacterium | reverse complement strand
GCATCAATGGTTTTTATAGCAACAGCTCTGCGGGCAGGAATGTAACCGGCAATTGCACCCGAAACAATGAGCACCAGTAAACAAGATACTGCCACAGTCAGATTCACTTCAGGGTTCTTGATAAAAATACCTTCGCCCCCATTTGCAGCAGCCATTTCGAGCACATAATTCAAGCCTTCGAGCATAAAAATACCCACAAACATACCAATGTACCCTGCCACAGCAGTAATGAAAACGCTTTCGAGCATTATTTGCCCGATTACTTTACGGGGAGTTGCACCAATGGCACGCATAATGCCAATTTCCTGGGTTCGTTCGCGCACAATAACCAGCATAATATTGCTCACTCCAATTACACCTGCCAACAGTGTTCCCAGTCCCACAATCCAGGTAAGAATTCTAATACCATCGAACATTGTACTAAACTGTTTAAACTGTTTTTCGAGGTTGATGTGCGATATGGCCTGCACATCGGCAGGTGCTATTTTATGGCGTTGTTTCAGCACAGCAATCACTTTTTCTTCGACAAATGCAGCACTGTAGCCTGGCTTTGCCGTTACGCCCAATACATGCACATCGTTACCATAATTGTATGCCACTTGCATGGTTGAAAAGGGAATAAAAATACTCTCTTCGGTACGTCCGTTCATGTTAATGTTCGATACCGGTTTAATAACGCCTACTATTTGATAAAAAACGCCGTTAATTTTTATGTACTCGCCAATTGGGTTTTCGTTGTTATCGAACAATTCTTTAATAATTTGTTCACCAACAACACACACTTTACGGCGCTGCAGTATATCAACTTCGTTTAACCAGCGGCCACTTAGCACATCGGCCGGGTCGATGCTGTTCCATTCGGGATAATCGCCTTTAATGTAGAACGATGCAGCACGGTCGCCCCGAATGGTATTATTACCACCTCCACCACCAGCAAAAATACGAGGTGCTACAATGTCGGCTTCGGGAATACTGTTTTTGATAAACTCAACATCTTCGTTATCGAAGGTCCACCAACGGCCACGGCGCAAGCCCATATAAGGCTCACTGGTTCGGTTCGACCACATGAAAAACGAGTTTTGAGCAACTTGTCCTACACCTTCGAACATGCCATTTTCGAAACCACGGCCAACACCGGCCATAATGATGAGCATGAATATTCCCCAAAACACACCGAAAGCTGTGAGCAAGCTCCTCATTCGGTTTTTCTTAAGGGCACTTATTATTTCTTTCCAACGATCAATATCAAACATGGCTATTCATTTTTATTCGTCGCGTAAAGCTTCGATGGGTTTAACAGCAGCCGCTCTTTTGGCAGGAATATAACCGGCCAAAGCACCGGCCGAAACCAACAGCAACATTGCACTTACGGCAATTCGCAAATCAACTGTAGGGTTCATAAACATACGTATTTCGCCTTGATCGCCACTGGCACCCACTTGTGCCTGAGCCTGTTGCTCCATCATAAAGTTTATGCCTTCCATTAAGCTAATTCCCAGAAACATACCAACATAACCGGCCAGAGCAGTTATTAAAATCGCTTCGAGCAGTACCAAGCCAATAATTGAACCCGGAGTAGCACCTAAAGCTTTTCGGATACCAATTTCTTTAGTGCGTTCTTTTACAACTATAAGCATAATGTTACTTACGCCAACAATGCCGGCTATTAATGTACCAATACCAATTAGCCATACAAACATTTTTATGGTTCTAAAAATATTCATGGTTTCCACATAGTTCTCCAACGAATTGTAGAGGCCTATTGCCCTTTCGTCGCTTGGATCGAACTTGTGATTTTTGGCCAACAGCTTGCGTATGTTTTCCTCAACATGCTGACTTTCGCTCTTACTTATATTCAGTGTGGTAAGCGCTAAATTATGTATGCGGTTGCCTGCGTTGAAGAGTTTTTGCGCAGTAGTAAGCGGTATCAAACCTTGTCGGGTACCTTCGCGCGGATCTTTCTCACTGTAAACGCCAATTACTTTAAAAGGTACATTACCTACCTTAATAATTTGCCCTATGGGGTCGATATTTTTGAACAAAGCCTCCTCGATGTTGGCTCCAATAACCATCACCTTTCGGCCATATTGCATATCAATTTCGTTCAAAAAACGGCCTTTCGATATTTGAAAATTTTCGATAGCCATGTAATCGGGATGGCATGCCTGGGTGTTGTAGCTTCCGTACTCGTTATTAAAAGCGTAAGTACGGTCGCCAATCCAGTAGCGTGCCGAAATCTTATCAACCTGAGGCATTTTGCTCACATCGTCGAAATCGTCCATGGTAAGCTGAATGCTACGGCCCGATTGAAAGCCGGCAAAAGGCTTGCTGGTTTCGCGGCTCCATATCCACATCGCATTAATTGCATTTCCTTCGAAATTCGATCCAACTCCGTTACTCAGCCCGTTTCCTGCTCCCAGCAAAACCATGAGCATGAAAATGCCCCATGCCACAGCAAAGCCGGTTAAAACAGTACGCATTTTGTTCTTTTTAATGGTACTGAATATTTCTTGCCAAATATCAATATCAAACATAACTAAGCAGGTTGAAGTTCTTTTGCGTAACTTTTCTTGAAGTTGGCCAAATCGCCGTTAATGATCAAATCGCCAATGTACCCATCTTTTAATTTGATTATTTTGTCGGTCATGGCCGCAATATCGTGCTCGTGGGTAACAATAATTATCGATATCCCATCTTTGTTAATTTCTTTCAGAATATCCATTACCTCGTACGATGTTTGTGTATCGAGCGCTCCGGTGGGTTCGTCGGCCAAAATTACCTTTGGTTGCGAAATGAGTGCCCGTGCAATGGCTACACGTTGTTTTTGTCCGCCCGAGAGTTCGTTGGGCATGTGTTCGGCCCAAGGCTTTAACCCTAGCTTATCGAGGTATTCAAGTGCCAAGGCATTACGTTTGCGGCGGCTTACTCCTTGATAATAAAGCGGCAAAGCAACATTTTCCATTGCATTTTTAAACGAAATAAGGTTGAACGACTGAAAAATAAATCCCAATGTTTCGTTACGGTATTTTGCAGCGTTGCGCTCACTCATGTTTTGAATAAGCTTTCCATCGAGATGGTACTCGCCTTGATCGTAGTTATCGAGTATGCCCAAAATATTGAGCAGGGTTGATTTGCCCGACCCCGATGAACCCATTATGGAAACAAACTCGCCCTGCTTAATTTCGAGGTCGATACCTTTCAATACATGCAGGCTGTTGGTGCCCATTTGATACGATTTGTGAATGTTTGTAAGTGTTATCATGGCTATTTGTGTGTGTTTACATGGCTAAAAACAGTTCAAAAGTCGAACAACGGTGATAAATACCCCAATTAGAATAGATAAAAAGGGGTATTTTATCGGTAACTGTCGATTTTAACTGATTAGTATAATTATGGCCAAATAATTACGGATTGGATGCGGGTTTTTGAAGTTAAGTGATATTAAATGCCTGCACATTGAGTTTCGGTGCTCCGCACCTTAGAAGATTCAACATTAAAATATGCTACAAATATTTTGGTGCGCTGCACCTATT
>JAFGAF010000121.1 GCA_016933815.1 Prolixibacteraceae bacterium | reverse complement strand
TTGCCCGGCGATAAAATAGTGGTCAATAAGTTGGTAATCGGTCCCCAAACACCCAAATCGCCATTCGATATTCCGTGGCTCAACCTACTTTTCTACATGAACAAGCAAGCACGGGCACATATCGATTCAACCTGGTGGGAACCGGTAAGGCTCAACGGCTGGTCGAAAATAAAGCACAACCAGGTGTTGGTTTTTAAAAACGAGCCCCTTGCCCCCGATTACTTTATTAAACGCTGTGTTGCCCTTCCGGGCGATGAGCTGCAAATCATCAACGGCGAACTATTTGTAAACGGCGAAGCCGCCCTTACCAATTCGTTTCCCCATATCAAAAACCAATGGGTACTGTACATCAACAATCCCGAAGGCTTTAACCGTTTGGCCGATTCGTTACATATCAATATTTACTACCATCATTATGCAAGCCACGAAACAAGTTTTGAGTTGCCGCTAAGCAATCAACAAGCAGCCATTTTGATGCAATCGAGCTGTGTCGATTCAATGCATGTGCTTGTTCATCAGCCGTATGCCGATGCCTGGCTGAGGCCTTATGGAAAAAGAAATGTTTGGTCAATTGATAATTATGGCCCGGTGAAAGTTCCTTTTAAAGGTTGGCAAATCGGTTTAAACGACGAAACAGTGACGCATTATTTCGAAACCATTCGCGATTGGGAGGGCAAATCCATTGAATCAATCGACGGACAGTTTTATATCGATAGCACCAAGGTAAGCCACTATACATTCGAAAACAATTATTACATGTTTATGGGCGATAACCGGCATAATTCAATCGACTCGCGTATGTGGGGCTTTTTGCCCGAACAAAAAATCGTAGGCAGGGCAACCAATATATTATGGTCGAACAGAAACGGTGAAATGAAGTGGAACCGCATAATGAACAGAATACAATGAGCATAGAAAAGAACACCAAGATACCAGTAAAAGTACCTCAATGGCGACTGCCTGCTTTTTCGGTAATCATTATTTTTTGCATGTTATCGATAATTGGAGCTTGCTTCCTGCCCTTGCTCAATATTCAACTCAACCCGTCAACCAGTTTGCCGAAAACCACGGTAAACTATTATTGGGGGAATGCTTCGGCAAGGGTTATCGAACAGCAGGTAACATCGCCGCTCGAAGGCGTGCTCGGTCAGGTTAAAGGGGTGAAAAATATTTCGTCGGTTTCCCAAAAAGGTTCGGGCAGCATAACCATCGAATTCGACAAGAATATCGATCCCGATGCCATTCGTTTTGAGATTTCGACACTTCTCAGGCAGGTTTATCCCGCTTTGCCCGATGGTGTTTCGTACCCATCGGTACAAATGCGCAATACCGATAACGAACAAAAAGGCCCTGTGCTTACCTACACCCTCATATCGAATGCAGCACCAATTCTTATTCAGGAATATGCCCAAAATCATCTCGCTCCAAAAATTTCAATTTTAAAAGGCGTAAACGATGTACGTGTGTATGGTGGTACTCCTTTCGAATGGTTAATCGAGGTTGACAATGTGCAGGCTCAAATACTCGGAATAAGCGCTTCGGATATTGGTGCGGCAATTAACAACCATTTTTCTCAAAGGGTTGTTGGTATTGCAAATAATACCGAAGGTTCCGATGAATACGAAAAGCCCATTAGGGTTTTGCTCGAGTTGGGAGCCGAAAATGCTGAGGAATGGAACCGCATGCCGGTTAAAAAAACCGACGAGCGTATTGTGTATCTGTCCGATATTGCCCGTGTTAGCTATAGCGAGCAGCCCCCCGGCGAATATCACCGTATTAACGCAATGAACTCGGTGAATATGGTTGTTTATCCCGAGGAACAATCAAATAATTTAAACGTTGCCCACAAGGTAAAAGCCGAAGTTGAGCTGCTGAAAACACAATTACCTCCCGAATATTACATCAGATGTGCATACGATGCTACCGGGTTTATTAAAAAAGAATTGGACAAAATTGCTTGGCGTTCGCTGTTCTCCATTGTTATTTTGTTGTTGTTTGTTTTGTTGATTACCCGCAAATGGCGCTACCTGCTTTTAATCGTATTGAGTATTTTGGCCAACTTGCTCATTGCTGCGTGGTTCTACTCCATCTTAAAAATCGAAATCCATTTGTATGCTTTGGCAGGAATAACGGTGTCGTTCGGTATTATTATCGATAACAGTATTGTGATGATTGATCACCTGAGGCTTAGGGGCAACAAAAAAGTATTTATGGCCATATTGGCAGCAACGTTAACCACCATTGGTGCCTTAAGTGTTATTTTCTTTTTAAAGGAAGAACAAAGGCTTAATTTGGTCGATTTTTCGTTGGTGATAATGGTTAATTTGTTTATATCTATTGCCATAGCCTTGTTTTTTATACCCGCCTTGCTCGAAAAACTGCCTTTAAAGCGCAGTCGGAACCGAAAATACATTAAGTACGAACGCTTACTGATCAAATCGAACCGCTTTTATGCCCGTAGCATCACGTTCAGCAAGCGCTTTAAGTGGATTTACATTGTTGTTTTGTTGCTTGGCTTTGGCTTGCCTGTTCATTTATTGCCTTCAAAAATTGAGAAAGAAAATTTTTGGGCGCGTACTTACAACAAAACCCTTGGTAGCGAATGGTTCGAAAGGGACGCAAAGCCGCTTTTGTCGAAAGTGCTTGGCGGAACCTTGCGTTTGTTTACCGAAAACGTGTATGAAAAATCGTTTTACTCCGAGCCCGGGCGAACAACACTTTATGTGCAAGGTTCAATGCCCGAGGGTTGCACCATTCAACAACTCAACGAGGCGGTGAAACTGATGGAGAATGCATTGTTGGAATACGACGAAATTGAAACCTTTCATACCACCATTTGGAATGCCCAATACTCATCTGTTGAAATATTTTTTACCGATTCGGCCGAGTTTACCGGGTTTCCGTATTATTTAAAAGAAGAACTTACCTCGAAAGCCATACAACTGGGTGGGGTCGATTGGAGCGTTTATGGGGTAGGGCGCGGCTTTTCCAATGCCCTGGGGTCGGGCTACAAATCGAACCGCATTGCGCTCGAGGGATACAATTACGATCAGTTGTACACCTATGCAAGCATGCTTGGTAAAAACCTCGAAGAAAACCCAAGGGTAAAGGAGGTTGAAATTGCCGGATCAACCGGTTGGAACAGCCGCACCTTACAAGAGTTTTTTCTCGATTTTGACCCCAAAATGTTTGCCTTGAAAGAAATTTCACTTTACGAATTTTATGCCTATTTGCATAATAAGCTGTACCGCAGCAGTGGGCAACGTGTTTTTATCGATGGCAAGTTGCAGCCTGTTACCATTGTTTCGTCCGATTTTGACCATTTCAGGGTGTGGAACCTGAACAACGAACCCATCAGTATTGGCGGGCAAATGGTGAAATTATCGGGGGTAGGCAGCATTGCCAAACGCAAAACCGGCAACAGCATACACAAAAACAATCAGCAATATCGCTTGGAGGTCGCCTACGATTTTATTGGCCCCCATACACTTGCAAAAATGGTGCGCGATGATCATGTTGCTGAACTCGAAAAACATTTGCCTTTGGGATACCGGGTTATTGAAAGCAATAATTCGTGGATGTGGAATAAAGAAGATAAAAGCCAGTACTACCTCATTTTGCTGGTGATCGGGATTATTTATTTCATTTGTGCCATATTGTTGGAATCGTTTACCCGGCCACTTGCCGTAATTGGCATGATTCCCATTTCGTTCATCGGGGTATTTCTTACCTTTTACCTTTTCGATATCAATTTCGATCAGGGCGGGTTTGCCTCTTTTATATTGCTGTGCGGCATTGTCGTTAACTCGGGGCTTTATATTCTGAACGACTATAATCAAGTAGCAGCCGACACAAAGCGCAATAAATTAAGTTGTTATATCAATGCTTTCAACCATAAAATAATGCCCATTTTTCTTACAATTATATCCACCATTTTAGGCTTGGTGCCCTTTGTTTGGGCGGGTCAAAATGAGGTGTTTTGGTTCTCGTTTGCCTCGGGCGCTATTGGCGGACTGGTGTTTTCGTTGGTGGCTTTGTTTGTTTATTTACCCTTGTTTTTGAAGTTGAAAGAATAAAATGATCGTTTATGGGATACCCTTAGGCACGATTAAATATTGTAGCCCGTGGTTTCAACCACAGCAATACTGTAGGCATGGCAAATATCATAATTTGAATGAGAGGAATATGCAATTTTTTAATCTTGATGGTTTCATGCATATGACATTTTTATACCTTTACGGGTCAGATTTTTTAAAAATAAAAGAATGAACACCAACGCAAAGGAAACCAAACCAATCGACGAGGAAACATCTCAAATACTGAATCTTTTGTATGCATCGGTCAAAACACATATGCGTTTACCCAATGGTAAGCATTACGAAGTTCCCGAAACAGGCAATATTAGTTTGTTGGCCTCGGGCTATAAAGGTGTTATTGCATGGCGAAAAAAAAGAGAAGAAGTATATGGAGTAAAGTACTATTCGCCTTTTCTGAATAAAATCAATCAAAAAAAGAACCCAACCAAACCTGAAAAGTAAATGGAAAAGAAAAACAATAAAGTGTTGTTAATTGGTTGGGATGGAGCCGATTGGAAGATAATTAACCGTTTGGTTGATGAAGGTAAAATGCCAGTTCTGAAAAACATGATCGAGCAAGGTGTTATGGGTAATATTACAACGCTTCAGCCTGCATACTCACCTATGTTGTGGACAACCATTGCCACGGGCAAATACCCCGACAAACATGGGGTATTGGGTTTTATTGAGCCCTTGCCCGATCTTTCAGGGATAAGGCCTGTTTCATCCTCTTCGCGAAAGGTGAAAGCTTTATGGAACATTTTGATGCAACGAGGTTACAAAACCCATGTTTTCAATTGGTGGCCTTCGCATCCGGCCGAGCCCGTAAACGGCATTTATGTTTCCAATTTGTTTCCCAAAGCAAACACTACCGATTACTTAAACTGGCAAGTACCCGACGATGCAGTACATCCGCCTGAACTGAAGGATTTAATGGCTCACTTCAGGGTGCACCCGTTAGAGCTGTCGCAGGAACACATTGCTCAATTCATTCCAGCATTGAAAGAATTCACCCCAAAGGTGATGAAGAAAGTTGAAGCCATTGCCCGCAACATTGCCGAAGCATCAACTGTGCAAGCTGTTGCAACGCTTGCTATGGAACAGGAACCATGGGATTTTACGGCAATTTATTGGGATACAATTGACCATTTTTGTCATGGGTTCATGAATTATATGCCCCCACAACTAAAAGGGGTTAATAGCGTTGATTATGAGTTGTTTAGCGAAGTTGTCGATAATGCTTATCGTTTGATGGATCTTATGTTGGGCAATCTGCTACAACATATCGATGAAAACTGCAATGTAATTCTGTTGTCCGATCATGGTTTTAAATCGGGGAACTTACGATCACCTTACACTCCCAATGAGCCAGCTGGCCCTGCACATCATCATCGCAATGTGGGCGTTTTCTGCGCAAAAGGCCCCGGAATTCGAAAAGACGAAATAGTGTATGGCGCTTCGTTACTAGATATAACCCCAACCATACTCACAATAATGGGCTTACCAATTGGTGAAGACATGGACGGCAAGCCTTTGGTTGATATCTTCGAGAAACCACCAATCATTGAAACCATCACGTCGTGGGAAAACATTGATGG
>JAFGAF010000120.1 GCA_016933815.1 Prolixibacteraceae bacterium | reverse complement strand
CATCGTAAAGCCTTCGGCCCAGGCGCAAACCCCTAAAGTCGGGCTCAATGAACACTTCGATGCCATACAAAACATCGCCGGTTGAAGTATGCGTGCTGAAAGTATAATTGCCGGTTATTTGCTTGAATGTATGCGAGTCTCCAAAATGGTTGTATTTCACAATAATCGATAGTGCACTGCCCACTATGCGTCCATCAACCAAAATGGCTATTTGCCCTTCGGGGAATATTTTTAGTAATTTTTCGATGCTTTCTTTTTTCCAGAACGAACCTTCCCAGTTTTCATAGGCTGCTATCATCGATTTTTTTAGTCCTTGGTAATCTTGTAATGTTAAGTGCCTGAGTTCAATTTTTCCTATTTCTTCCATAAAATTTTTTTTAACAGTTTAATTTTTCGGCAATTCGCCTTTAAAAACTACTTGTTGGCCGATTGCAACCTTTTGTTTAAAAAGCAGTCGTTTAATTTAGCCATTGAAAATACAACATTTTTAGCCATAAAACACAAACTTTTTTACCATGAGCAACTACATTGTTGAAAAAATCCACGTCAGTTTGCCTCAGTCACCCTATTGTTTGTTGCCTGATAATTCGAATGCCGATATTTTTTATCAAGTACTCGACGAATTTGCAGGCCATGTGTCAAAAGAAGGGACCAATAGGTTTGGAAGCATAATCAACGAATTTCAATCGTCGCCGGTTTATTTACACAGCGAGTTCGATTTAGCACCTGATGAATGCTTACTCGACCTGTTAATTTTGGGCACACTGTGGAACCAATACAACGGGCGTTGGGGCAAAAACATCGAAATGAAGGCGAAAATTCTCAATAATCTGTATGTGCTACGTAAAAGTAACCCTCGAATTAAGCCTTTTGTTGACCGCTTAAGGGGAAAAATGTCGTACATGATGTTGAATCCCAACGGCGGCATCACAGAAACCAATATCAATATCGCAAAACTCGAAAAGCTCTGCACTTGGTTGTCGGCAACCAACGAGTTTAACGAAGAAGTTAAGCGTATTGAAATATGGCTAAGTTTTTTTAAAAAATTACCTGAACGTAAGGTTGACAGTATTTTGTGGCAAGTACTTGTTTTTGCTTCGTGGTTTAAGTCGAAGGCTAAAATGAATTTGGGGGCTTTTACCTTTGGCGTGAACAGTTTTTTGATGCAGCACAGCGTGTTGTACAAAAATAAAGAAGATTTCTTTTTTACAGGCCGAAGCGAAGTTGAGTATCATTTGAACATGGTTGGTGCATCCGTTATGAACCGGAGCATGAAGCTCAATTTTGACGAAACCGGAAAAAAGGTGTTGCTGTTGCCTTCGTGCATGGCCAAAAATAATAACTGTAAGGCATACGACGTGATGCATGGTACTGTGTGTGCGCATTGTACTAAAGGGTGCAGCATTTCGGAAGCAAGTATTCAAATGACCAACAATGGAGAAAGCGCCTATATTGTTAAGCATTCATCGGGCTTTTCGAAGAGCCTTTTGCGATGGGCCAACCAAAAAAACGTAGGTTTGATAGGCACTGCTTGTACATTAAACCTTTTGGCCGGTGGTTACGAAATGAAACGGCTAAACATACCGGCACAATGTATTTTTCTTGATTATAGTGGTTGTAAAAAGCATTGGGCTTGTGTTAGCAGGCCAACGAGCATTAATGTTGGACAACTGGCTAGTTTGGTTGGTGTAGCAACTAAGAAAGCTGTGTAGCATTATTTAACCACAAATTTTGCCGCCAAATTTTGCTTGTTGTTCATAAATTGAACCACATATATGCCTTTTGCAAGATGGGCGTACGAATAGTTTTTTTGTTGCGATTGCCAAGCCCATGTGTCAATTAGTTCACCGTTCGATTTATAAATGTATATCACTGCATTATTTTCTTCAGGTACAT
>JAFGAF010000119.1 GCA_016933815.1 Prolixibacteraceae bacterium | reverse complement strand
ATATTTATGACAAACACATGACATTGTATATAGAAACACATTATTTTTCTTGACAAAAGGGGTAAGACAGGTTTTGCGGTATCACTCTGTATTGCACAAAATTCGGGTATAAAAATAAGTGTAAAAAAGCCTGCTTTACAAAAACTATGTGTAATTTTGGAAAAACCAAAAATATTAAACAGAATGCCTATACCTACTACCAGGACAAAAGAAAATGCTGAAATTTTTATCGACAAAAACAAATGTACAGCTTGTGGCCTATGTATTGAAGCATGCAGCGACTTTAGCTTAATGATTGTTGATAACACCTTGGTTGTAAATCCAAATCCGGCTTTCGGGTGTATTGGTTGCGGTCATTGTATGGCCGTATGCCCCCACGGAGCCATTGAAATTTCGGGACGAACAATTAGCCCCGACGATTTATTTGATCTCCCGCCAAGAGAGAATATTGCTAATTACGAACAATTGTTGCCGCTTTTGAAACATCGCAGAAGTATCAGAAAATTTAAAGACAAAGCTGTTGAGAAAGAAAAAATCAACAAAATTATTGAAGTTGCACTAACCGCTCCTATGGGTCTGCCACCATCGGATGTGCATTTGCTTGTAATTGAGGGTAAAGATAAAACACATGCTTTTGCCAAAGATTTTTGCAATTACATTGAACGGATGAAATGGTTTGTTTCCCCATGGTTTCTAACATTGATGCGCCCTTTTTGGGGAAAAGCCAACGACGAAATGTTTCGTGGTTTTATAAGGCCTACATTTAAAATATATACCGAAAAAATGAAAGAAGGGCGTAATGTAGTAAATTACGATCCACCCTTGTTGCTGTATTTTTATGGATCGCCCTATACCGACCCTGCCGACCCGATAGTTGCTGCAACTTATGCAATGATTGCCGCTGAATCGCTTGGATTGGGCTCAATAATGCTTGGCGCTGTACATCCATTAATTCAGAATGGCCGGAAGGCAAAAAAATTCAGAGAAGAACACGGCATAAAGTACGCTAGCCGCGAAGGATTGTTTGTTGCCATTGGTTACCCTTATTTTAAATTCAAAAAAGGCATTAAACGCACTTTTGCATCAATTGATTTTTTTGGAGATGAACAAATGACAAGCAACTAATGGGCTTATCATTTTTAAGCCATTTCGGAACAAAGCAATTAAGTTTTATCTCCATTCACGCATGTACCTGAATCCGATGTATGGATTATAATTAAATTCACCCAAGAAGTTTCGGTTTGTTACCCTGCAATAAATGGCATCGTTGCTCCAGCTTCCACCTCGGTTTACCCTTACATTAGGACCGGTAAGGCACATTGGATCAAGGCTTCGGTCGTTAATTCTATAAAACTGATTATTGTACTTATCGTAACACCACTCCCAAACATTGCCACACATATCGAATAAGCCAAGCTCGTTAGGTATTTTCCGACCTACAGCCCATACATCGCCATGCGAATTATCAACAAACCAACCAACATCGCTCATGTAGTAAGCACCTGCATAGAGGTACAGATATTCGTAATCGTCGTCCATTTGCCCCACAACCTTTCGTTTTGCATAAATACCACCCCTTGCAGCGTACTCCCATTCAGCCTCGCTTGGCAACCTTCCACCCGAAGCTTTGCAAAACATTTGTGCACCAGCCCAACTTACATTTACAACCGGATAATTGTCGTAACCATATTCAACCGAAAACCTTCCGGTGAATTTATTACGTTCAATGCGTGTCATAGGGTGATCAAGATCGATAACTTTGATTCCTTCGAACTCACCCAAACTGTCGCATTTTAAATCGTTTAAAAAAATTGCAAATAAGTAATTGGTAACTTCGTGCTTGCTGATCAAAAAATTTGAAAGTCTGATTTTATAGGCAGGCCGTTCGTCTTCGTCGTAATAATCATTACCAATTTTAAACGTACCTCCTGTAACACGCACCATATCGATAAAGAGATCTATCTCGTTGGGGTAAAATATTTTGAAAACTACTTCGCGATGATAAATAATTGAATCGACTATATCAATTGTATCAATTTTTATATCGCTCAATACATCGAAAGGAAGTTGAGGAATAATATCTGCCGGATCGAAAATTCGAACATGAACAGTATCGTAAATAAGTAACAGCATTGAATCGAGGAAAGTATTTTCCATTCCTTTAAAATATGGAATCGAATCGCCAATTTGCCAAGGGGCATCGCTAAATATTGCCTGCAAAACCGAATCGGCCTGAAACAAATCGCGTTGTTCATCAGCCAAAATATCATCAACTTCAAAAAACTCAGCAACAACATGTGCGTTTATGCTATCGTTAAAAGAATTGTTCGAAAACGAATCGGCAGCAAACGCCAAATAATCGGTATTTTTTCGCGGCACAGTAATACTATCATTGTAATTCATATTTAAACTGTCGATTACACCGGCCAGCGAGTCGGGGATAACAGGAAAAAGCACATCGACCAATTCGGTATTTACCAAATATTTTTGGGCAACCAAAAAAGTATCGTATTTGGGAGGTTTTGCATTAATCAGCTCAATGGGTACGGCCAGCTCGCCACTTTCAATATAAAATGTTTCGCTTATTATTATTGTATCGAAAAATTCGACAACAGTTTCACGAATATTCGATCGTATCAAAACGGTCGTATCTAAATCGGCCTGATTGGGTCTGCCAACAGGCATCAATTTATTCTTGGTTTGATCGAAAACCGGCTTATAGTAGTTAGCAACAGGTTGCTCTACTGTTTTACAAGTTACCAATACAGCAGCTAATACAATTAAAAAGAATACAAATTGAATAAACTTCATTATGCCAATCTCTTTTTTTATTCAAAAATAAGCCTGATTAATTAAAAAATGAACAGAAAATTTGAAATGTTGCACAAATGTTATAAACAACGCTAATTTAGCGATCTTTGTTATCTTTGGGCAAAAAAATTGGAAACGTAATTATGAGCAAATTACCAAATATCGAAGGAAAAACAATTATTGAAACGCTCAGGTTTTTATGTGAGCAAAACCAGGGCAAGGTAGTATTTACAACCAGTTTTGGAATTGAAGACCAAGTTGTTACCGACATTATCTGCACCAACAATCTTCCTGTTGAAATTGTAACTCTCGATACCGGAAGATTATTTGAAGAAACCTACAAAGTTTTTAACCGTACCATTGAAAAGTACAACATTCACATAAAAACATACCATCCATCGGGCGATGAAGTTGGTGAGTTGTTAGAAAAAAAAGGGCCATTCAGTTTTTATCAATCGGTTGAGAACCGAAAAGAATGCTGTTACATTAGAAAGGTTAAGCCATTACAAAAAGCACTAAACGGTAAAAAAGTTTGGATAACCGGTTTACGTGCCGAACAAAGTGAGAACCGCCAAACCCTCGACCCTATTCAATGGGACAAAGGCTTCGAAATAATTAAATACAATCCCTTGCACGATTGGACGCTCGAAAGCGTTAAACAATATATTAAAGAACATCACATACCCTACAATGTTTTGCACGACAAAGGCTTTGTAAGCATTGGCTGTGCACCTTGCACACGTGCTATACAACCCGGCGAAAATTTCAGGGCCGGCCGTTGGTGGTGGGAAGACAATTCGAAAAAAGAATGTGGACTTCACACTCAGGGCGAACAATAATTATAATTTATTTGCGTTTTTGCATATAAATTTAAAATGCAAGCAACCTTAAGCCCATATAAACCGTCTTTTGTGCTTGTAGCAATATTCAAAAATGAATAAAATAATATGAAACACATCTACCTCTCAGTTGCACTTATTTTACTAACAATTGGTGCATTTTCGCAACGTTACACCATCAGCGGGTACATTACCGACAAAGAATCGGGCGAAAGGCTAATCAATGCTAACGTGTACGACTCGAAAACTTTACGCGGAACAACTGCCAACAGTTATGGTTT
Source organism: Prolixibacteraceae bacterium (assembly GCA_016933815.1). Taxonomy (GTDB): domain Bacteria; phylum Bacteroidota; class Bacteroidia; order Bacteroidales; family Prolixibacteraceae; genus Roseimarinus. The sequence continues at coordinate 4,667 of JAFGAF010000119.1, read as the reverse complement.
TTACAGCATTTCGCTACCTGCAGGCGAAACTACTATTGTTGCCTCGTTTATTGGCTACACCGCCCAGCAGTTTACCTTCGACTTAAAAACCGACATCAGCCTCAATATCGAACTCGAAATGCAAACCGGGCAGCTCGACGAAGTAACAGTAATTGGCAACCAAGCAAATAAGGTTGAAGAAACCCAAATGAGCATGATTGAAATACCTGTTCAGAAATTGCAAAGAATACCTGTAATTTTTGGCGAAGCCGATGTTCTGAAAGTAATTCAACTTTTGCCCGGTGTACAAAGCGGAACAGAGGGCACAAGCGGCATTTACGTACGCGGTGGCGGCCCCGATCAAAACCTTTTCCTGCTCGATGGTGTGCCTGTTTACAATGCCAGCCACCTGTTGGGCTTCTTCTCGGTTTTTAACCCCGACGCTATTAAAACTGTTAAACTTTACAAAGGTGGTTTCCCTTCGCGGTTTGGCGGGCGGCTATCGTCGGTAGTCGACATAAGCATGAAGGACGGCAATATGAAAGAATTCAAAGGCGATTTCTCAATAGGGCTCATTTCGTCGAAATTAATGTTCGAAGGGCCAATTATTAAAGACAAAACATCGTTCATGATTTCGGGGCGCCGCACCTATCTCGACATTATGTCGAAACCATTTTTGACCTACATTAACGCCATTAATCCAGGCGAATCAAAAATTGGCGGTGGTGCATTTTTTCACGACTACAATCTTAAAGTGAACCATATTTTTAACGACCGGAGTCGGCTTTACCTGAGCGGATACCTTGGAAAAGATAAAGGATTCTTCAATAACACTTTAAAAAGTGAATACCTCGATTACGACAACAACCCTAAAAAATTAAGCCAAAAAACCGAAATGGGACTTGGTTGGGGCAATGCGATAGCATCGTTGCGCTGGAATTATTTATTATCGAAAAAACTTTTCAGCAATACAACACTCACATTCAGCAGGTATATTTTCGATATTGAAACACAATTTGTTACCGAAGATTTGATTGAAAAAACCAAAACAAAAGATTTTTTCCGCTATTACTCGGGTATTCAAGACTGGGCAGCTAAAATCGATTTCGACTATTTTCCAACACCAAACCACGATATTAAATTTGGCATTAGCGGCATTTCGCATTTGTTTACGCCCGGGGCAACACGTTTGCAATTCCAGAGCATTGATTTAGATGAAGCTTTTGGTCTGGATACCTTATTGGGCAACAACGAAATTGATGCCTACGAATTTGGACTTTTTTTCGAAGACGAAATAACCATAAGCAACAGTTTAAAAGTAAACGCTGGGATACATCTTTCGGCATTTTTAGTCGAAGGAGTAGAATACATACGCCCTCAACCACGATTATCGATGCGATATAAAGCAAACGAAACATGGGCGCTAAAAGCATCGTACTCGCGAATGGCTCAACACGTACACCTTTTAACCACTTCGGGCATTAGCATGCCAACCGACCTGTGGTTACCGGTTACCAAAAAATTTGCGCCACCAATATCCGATCAGGTTGCAGTGGGTACTGCCATCAATTTCGAAAAGGGAATAAACCTTACCGTTGAAGGTTTTTACAAAACCATGACCAACCTTATTGAATACAAAGAAGGTGCATCGTTTATGGGCAGCGCCACCAATTGGGAAAACAAAGTTGAAAAAGGCGATGGCTGGAGCTACGGTGCTGAAGTGATGCTCGAAAAAACTGTGGGGCAAACAACAGGGTGGATTGGTTACACTTGGTCGAAAACCGAACGCCTGTTCGAAAACCTGAATTTTGGCAACCCATTTCCAGCAAAATACGACCGCAGGCACGACATTAGCGTAGCCTTCACACACGAGTTTAGCAAAAAAATCGATATTGGCGGCACATGGGTTTACGGCACCGGCAACGCTGTTACGCTTTCGATAATGGAATATCCGCAAGCCACCATACCCGATATTGAAGAAAGCTACGGATATTACAGCTCGTTGAAAGAGTACGACGGACGAAATAATTACCGTACACCAGCCTACCACCGTATGGATTTGGGCGCAAACTTCCACAAAGAGCTTAAAAACGGAACCCGCACATGGAGCATTTCGGTTTATAATGTTTACAACCGTGAAAACCCCTTTGTAATTATGTGGGATACCGAAGGCGGCAATTACGAGCTAAACCCTGTAACAGGCGAATATGTTCAGGTAAACGAGCGCCGAACCATACTTAAACAAGTAAGCATCATGCAATTGATCCCATCAATTTCCTATTCGTTTAAATTCTAAAAACACACATCATGAGAACAATATTTCACTCGCTGATTCTTTTTTCGTTCGTACTAATTTTTGCTGCATGCGAAAAAGAAATTAAATTCAACAGCAAACTAATTGCCCCCAAATTAGTAATTAACAGTTTTGTAAGTGCCGACAGCCTTTTTGAAGCAACTATTGCACTGAGCAAGGCTGTACCCGGTGTCGAAAAACCATTTGAATGGATCGACAATGCTACTGTAATTTTATACACCAATGGCGAAAAAAGTGAAGAACTTAAAGCCTTCGAAATAAAATACGACGAAAATGCAGACAATTATTACACCGACGACAATTCCAATACTCGACCCAAAACCAAATACCGTTCGGTAAACACAAAAGCCGAAGCCGGTAAAACCTACAAAATTGAAGTTGTACACCCCGAACATGGCACAGCTTATGGCGAAACAACATTGCCTCAACCAGTTGAAATCATATCGCTTAAAAGCGAAAAGGTTTTAATGAATTACGAGTGGGGAGGAAAAGACAACCAACTGGTTGTTACAATGAAATTTAAAGATACTCCAAATGAAGAAAATTACTATCGGCTTACTTTTACCCGAATGTACGGTTCAAGCCAAACATACAAATACGATGAAACAGAGAAAGATACATCTCAATTTACCATATACATTTCGGCACGAAAAAATGGCACAAATCTGAACACAAGCGATCCGATATTCAGCAACGACGAAGATGCAAACGATTTTCTGTTTGGCTCGCCCGGTAATTACTACAACCTTTTTACCGATGAGTTAATCGATGGAAAAGAATACGAATTAAGTTTTGTGGCATTCAATAAATATGTCGATGAATACAGCCTCGATACTTTGTATAATTTTTTAGAAGCACCCGGCGAATTCTGTAAAATAGATGTAAAACTGAGCAGCCTGACACGCGAAGCCTTTTTGTACATAAAATCGAGCCATGCTCAAGATTGGTACGGCGAGGACTTTTTCTCAGAACCTGTACAGGCCTACTCAAATATCGAAAATGGGATTGGCATATTTGCAGGCTACTCATCGTCGGTTAAAAGCCTCACCGAAGGAATCTATCCAATTGATACTGTGCGTTACGAACTTAACGAATACGACTACTACTATTAGCAATAGATTCAATCTTTTTGAATATTCATTTTAGCTACATTGAAAAAAGTTGCATCTGAACTGCAACCTTTAAATTTTAGTGCATCGTTATATAATACATACAATTTATATTTTTTAAGTTAAATAACAAAAAGTTACATTTTTTAACAAAGGCAAACATTAACTTTGCCACCTCAAATAACCTTTAAACCAATGAACAAACCAAGCTTACTGCTCCTATTTTTCCTGATTGCTCTGTCGGGACGGGCTCAACGCTACACCGTTAGCGGATACATAAGCGACAAAAACAGCCGCGAGCGACTTATTAACGCCAATGTTTACGAAGCTAGCACTTTACAAGGCACCACTGCCAATAACTTCGGGTTTTACAGCATTTCGTTACCCAAGGGTGAAGTAAAAATAACAGCATCGTTTATTGGCTATTCGCCACAAGAAATCGATATCGATTTAAACGAAAACACCACCATCAATTTTGAGTTGAACCTCAGAAGCGACCAAATTGAAGAAATTACTGTTACCGGTAATCAAACCAATAAAATTGAAAATACGCAAATGAGCATGATTGATGTTCCGGTTCAAAAACTTCAAAATATTCCTACCATTTTAGGCGAGGCCGATGTGCTAAAAGTAATTCAGTTGCTGCCCGGTGTGCAGGGCGGTACCGAAGGCACAAGCGGCATTTACGTGCGAGGTGGTGGTCCCGATCAAAACCTTTTCCTGCTCGATGGTGTGCCTGTTTACAACGCAGGCCACCTGCTGGGCATCTTTTCGGTTTTTAACCCCGATGCACTGCGTACCGTAAAACTTTACAAAGGTGCTTTTCCTGCCCGTTATGGCGGCCGCTTGTCGTCGGTGGTCGATGTAAGCATGAAAGATGGCAATATGCAGCAACTAAAAGGCGACTTTTCGATAGGACTGATCTCGTCGAAACTGATGCTCGAAGGGCCAATAGTGAAAGATAAAACTTCGTTCATGGTTTCGGGCCGCCGCAGCTATGCCGATTTGTTGGCCCAACCAATTATTGCTGCACAAAACAAAAACAACCAACGAAGCAAAATTAATGGTTTGGCTTTTTTTCACGATTTCAATTTTAAACTCAACCATATTTTTTCAGACAAAAGCAGGTTATATTGGAGTTTGTACCATGGACGCGACAAAGGAAAAGCAGGTCAAGCCATTACCGTACGTAACGATAAATCGGAGGTGATAGAAAATCTCGACAACCAATTTGGCTTAGGTTGGGGAAACACCATTTCGTCGGT
>JAFGAF010000118.1 GCA_016933815.1 Prolixibacteraceae bacterium | reverse complement strand
GTCTGGGGGCGTGCATATTGTTGTTGTGGCACATTGTTGTTTTTAAATGCGTATCTTTTATGTGTTTACGTATTTTTTAACCACAATTAAAAGCCCCAAAGGGGCGAAATATTTGTAGCCGGGGGTGAAGCCCCCGGTATAAATGCGTCAGCATTTTAAAACGGCCGCGGTATGGCGTTGGGAAAAGTTGGGATGTTGTTTCGGCCGAAATATACCCCCAACCCCCTAAAGGGGGCTTTGGTGCGTGCTTGTTATTGCGGGGGGGCTTTGTTGTAGGTTTTAGGTTTTAGAAGTGCGGAAAATATATAAATGCTCAGTTCCTATGGAATTCAGCCTATATGTCAGCGTTTCTGACTTGAATGCAGTGTGGTGGATTGTTTTTATGCCATTATTTCATTAAAAACAACCCGAAATGGCATGGCACAATCATTGATCGTTGGCAGTCGGAATTAAAAAAAAACGAATAATCATTTAAAAAAATAAATATCATGGGAAAAATTATAGGTATTGACTTGGGAACAACCAACTCGTGCGTTTCGGTAATGGAGGGTAACGAACCGGTAGTAATCCCTAATAACGAAGGGAAACGTACCACTCCTTCGATTGTGGCTTTTGTTGAAAATGGCGAACGTAAAGTTGGTGATCCGGCTAAACGTCAAGCAATTACCAATCCGCGTAAAACCATATATTCTATCAAACGTTTCATGGGCGAAAATTTCGATAAGCTTTCGAAAGAAGTTGGACGTGTTTCGTACGAAGTGGTTAGGGGCGATAACAACACACCTCGTGTTAAAATCGACGACCGCATGTATTCTCCACAAGAAATTTCGGCAATGACACTTCAAAAAATGAAGAAAACGGCCGAAGATTACCTCGGACAGGAAGTGACCGAAGCGGTTATTACCGTACCTGCCTATTTTAACGACTCGCAACGTCAGGCTACCAAAGAAGCCGGCGAAATTGCAGGCTTAAAAGTGCGCCGCATCATTAACGAGCCTACCGCTGCTGCCCTGGCTTATGGCCTCGACAAGCGCGACAAAGACATGAAAATTGCCGTGTTCGACCTTGGTGGTGGTACCTTCGATATTTCGATACTCGAATTGGGCGATGGTGTTTTCGAAGTGAAATCGACCGATGGCGATACCCACCTTGGTGGCGACGATTTCGACGATGTAATCATTAACTGGTTAGCCGATGAGTTCAAAAGTGAAGAAGGCATAGACCTGCGTCAGGATCCAATGGCTTTGCAACGTTTAAAAGAAGCTGCCGAGAAAGCAAAAATCGAATTGTCGAGTTCCAATTCAACCGAAATAAACCTGCCTTACATTATGCCGGTTAACGGAATACCAAAGCACTTGGTGAAACAATTGAGCCGTGCCAAATTCGAACAATTGGCCGATAAACTGATTCAGGCTACCATTGAGCCTTGCCGCAGGGCCATGCAAAACGCAGGTTTGAGCAACAGCGATATCGACGAGGTCATTCTTGTAGGTGGCTCTACCCGTATCCCGGCTGTTCAACAAAAAGTACAGGAATTTTTTGGTAAAGCCCCTTCGAAAGGTGTTAACCCCGATGAGGTTGTTGCCGTTGGTGCTGCTATTCAGGGCGGTGTGCTTACCGGCGAAGTGAAAGATGTACTTTTGCTCGATGTTACCCCGCTTTCGTTGGGTATCGAAACCATGGGCAGGGTGATGACCAGGTTGATTGAATCCAACACAACCATTCCGACCAAAAAAACCGAAACATTTACAACGGCTGTTGACAATCAGCCTTCGGTTGAAATACATATATTACAGGGCGAACGCCCAATGGCCAACGATAACAAGAGCATTGGCCGCTTCCACCTCGACGGGCTGCCACCAGCACCACGCGGTGTTCCGCAAATCGAAGTTACTTTCGATATTGATGCCAACGGTATTTTGCATGTTAGTGCCAAAGATAAAGCTACCGGCAAATCGCAAAGTATCCGCATTGAAGCATCAAGTGGTTTGAGCGACGAAGAAATCAAGCGCATGAAAACCGAAGCCGAAGCCAATGCCGATGCCGATAAAAAAGCCAAGGAGCGTATCGATAAGCTCAACCAGGCCGACTCGCTCATTTTCCAAACCGAAAAACAATTGAAGGATTTTGGCGATAAACTGCCTGCCGATAAAAAAGGACCTATCGAAGATGCTTTGAAAAAGTTGAAAGAAGCACATGCACAGCAGGATATAGCAGCCATTGATGCCGCTACTGCTGAATTGAACAATGTGTTCCAAGCCGCTTCGCAGGAAATGTACAACGCTCAGCAACAGGCTGGCGGTCAGGCAGGTCCTCAGG
>JAFGAF010000117.1 GCA_016933815.1 Prolixibacteraceae bacterium | reverse complement strand
TGGGTGGTTACCCTCAGGGGCAAAGAAGAGATTACCCTGTCGTGGGGTGGTAAACTTGTATTTTGCAACTGTATTGTTGGTGGCTCAATCGATGCCCGCTTCCACCCTGCCATTCTAAAAGGGATAATGGAAAAAATGGAAGAAGGCCCGCTTACAGGCTCATATGCCCGCGACATTCGCGTTTGTATTTACGATGGTAAAATGCACCCGGTTGACTCCAACGAAATTTCGTTTAAACTTGCTGGTCGTAACGCATTTAGCCAGGCATTCAAAAAAGCCGGGCCAAAAATCCTCGAACCGGTTTACAACCTCGAAGTTTTTACTCCCAGCGAACGCATGGGCGATGTAATGAGCGACTTACAAGGGCGCCGCACCCTCATAATGGGTATGGGCAGCGAACGTGGTTACGAAAAAATTTCGGCCAAAGTGCCACTCAAAGAAATGAACAACTACATCACTTCGCTTAACTCGTTAACCGGTGGCCGTGGCTGGTTCACCCTCGAATTCGATCAGTACGACAAAGTACCATCCGATGTTCAGGAAGATCTGCTCAAAGCTTACGAAGAAGAAAACAAAGAAGAATAGCTTCAGATACCAACAAAGACCAATCAATATTTTTTTAACTAAATCAAATGAAGCCCGGGGCAACACCCGGGTTTCTTGTTTCCGGGTTTGAACATTTGTTCTTTTTTTTATCTTTACTGAAACAAAACATTTACACCATGGCAAATTTTACAAATAAACTTATTAACGAAACAAGTCCCTATTTGCTTCAACATGCTCATAACCCCGTTGATTGGCACCCTTGGAACGACCAAACGCTCCAAAAAGCAATCGACGAAGATAAATTACTGCTAATAAGCATTGGCTATTCGGCCTGCCATTGGTGTCATGTAATGGAACACGAATCGTTTGAAGACATTGAAGTAGCCACTTACATGAATACCCATTTTGTTTGCGTAAAAGTTGACCGCGAAGAACGCCCCGATGTTGACCAAGTTTACATGGATGCCTTGCAAATAATGAGCGGGCGCGGCGGCTGGCCTCTCAACTGCATTGCCCTGCCCGACGGACGAATGGTTTACGGCGGAACATATTACAGAAAAAGCGATTGGCTGCACCTGCTCAAACAATTGCACGAACTTTTTACATACGAACGCGAAAAACTCATTGACCAAGCCAAAACAATTAATGAGGGCATTTCGAAACTCGACATCTTAAACAATAAAACAGAAAGCCCCGTTCCGAGTATCCATCAAATAAGCAACAGTATCGAAAGCATGTCGAAAGGTTTCGATACCGATGAAGGCGGTTTTAATGGTGCACCAAAATTCCCCATGCCGGTTATTTTAGAATACCTGCTCTATTTTACTCAATACACCAAACACAAAAGCATAAAACAACACATCGACCTTACCCTAAAAAAAATGGCATTGGGCGGAATTTTCGATCACATTGGCGGTGGCTTTGCCCGCTACTCGGTCGATACCGAATGGCACATCCCCCACTTCGAAAAAATGCTTTACGACAATGCACAACTGATTTCAATTTACACAAAAGCCTCCCAACAAAACAACAACGAACTGTTCAAAATGGCTGTTTACGAAAGCATTGCTTTTATTGAGCGCGAACTCACCTCTCCCGATGGTGCTTTTTATTCAGCGATTGATGCCGACAGCCAAGGCGAAGAGGGAAAATTTTACGTATGGACATACAGCGAACTGCAAGAAATATTGGGTAATGACTTTCAGCTGATTGCACGTTATTACTCGCTAAGCCCCGAAGGCAACTGGGAAAAGGGTCTCAATGTTCTTAAATCGGTTGATTTGCCCGAGAACTTTGCTGCCAAAAACGAAATACCTGTTAATTCGTTTTTAAGCTTGCTCGAAACAACTCAAACCAAGCTGTTAAAACATCGCAACATGAGGCATCGCCCTGCAACCGACGATAAAATCATTACATCGTGGAACGCAATGATGATTAAAGCCTTATGCGATGCCTACCAGGTTTTCGAAAACAGCGGCTTTTTGAAAACAGCCACTAAAGCAGCCAATTTTGTTATCGAAAAATTAACCGGCGAACAACATTCGCTTTGGCGCACCCACAAACAAGGAAAAAGCAAAATAAACGCTTTCCTCGACGATTATGCTTTTACCTGCGAAGCATTTATTGCTTTGTACCAAATCACCTTTGATGAAAAATGGCTTACTTGGGCCCGAAATTTCGCCGATCACGTCTTTACACATTTCTTCGATAAGGAAAGTGGTTTCTTTTTCTACACCTCCGACAATGATGCACCGCTGAGTGCACGCAAAAAAGAAGTGGTTGACAACGTAATTCCTTCGTCGAATGCAGTTATGGTACAAAACCTTTTTATGTTATCGAAATATTACAGCAATGTACAATACGCCCAAACAGCTGAAAACATGCTTAAAAAAATGGCATTCGAAGTAATTAATTACGGGCGTTTTTATTCCAAATGGGGTTCAATTTTAGTACGCTATCATTATTGCAATAAAGAACTTACGATTATTGGCCCGCAAGCCATGCAATTTTATGCTGCCATCAAAAACATAGGAAAAACAAACATGATATTTGCCGTATCGGAAACCGAAAGCAACTTACCCATTTTCAGCAATCGTTATTGCGAAGGGAAAACAGCAGTTTACTTTTGCGAAAACAACACTTGCAAACAGCCGGTTTATTCAATAAACGATGCCATTGAATTAATTGAAGATTAACCATGATATTCGATTTTGCTACTACTCCGCACATTATTTTTGGTGCCGGCCAATTGGCCATTTTGCCCAAATTGATCAGCCAATACGGAAGCAAAGTGCTGCTGATAACCGGTAAATCGTCGTTTGAAAATAGCGAACAAAGTTGCAAGTTTTATGATGAATTAAAAACAGCAAAAATCGATTTCAGAACTGTACAAATCGAAAACGAACCCTCGCCAAACGACATCGATCAAGCAGTTTTGGCACACAGAAAATGGTCTTCGGAAGTAATAATTGGCATAGGCGGCGGCAGTGTTATCGATGCAGGCAAAGCAATTTCGGCAATGCTAAAGCACGAGCTGTCCATCAGCAATTACCTCGAAGATGTTGGCACCCAAAAAACCAATGGCAACAAGGTTCCCTTTATTGCTGTTCCAACCACATCGGGCACTGGCAGCGAAGCCACCAAAAATGCAGTAATTACACAAGCAGGTACAAATGGATTTAAAAAGTCGCTGCGGCACAATAATTATGTCCCCAACATAGCTTTAATCGATCCGCTGCTAACACTCAACTGCCCGCCTAATGTTACAGCAGCTTCGGGCATGGATGCTTTTACCCAGTTGCTCGAATCGTATCTTTCGACCAACAGCAACCCCATTACCGATGCGCTGGCCCTCGATGGCATAACCCGATTAGCGACAAATATCGAAACAGCTTACATGCAGGGAAACAATATCGAAGCCCGCACCAATATGAGTTACGCAGCATTAATTTCGGGCATTACCCTGGCAAATGCAGGTTTGGGACTTGTTCATGGCTTTGCACAACCTTTGGGCAGCCTTTTTAACTTACCACATGGAATTGTTTGCGGAACATTAATGGGTGCTGCTAACCGCATTACTGTTGAGCGCATTCGAAAAACCGGCAACACCTTTACAATCAACAAGTACCACAAAGCAGCCATGGCAGTAGGTTTTGATTCAACTGAAAACAAAGCAATCGATCAATTTATTGATTTCATTGATGAACTTACCCTCAAATTTAAACTGCCAAAATTATCGAACTTTGGCATCGAAACAGCCGATTTTGATAAAATAATCAGCAATACAGGGTTAAAGTATCATCCCGAGAAATTATCGAATAACGATTTACACAAAATATTAGAAATGCGACTGTAATTAACTGCGAAATTTTAAAATTGAAGGGGGCCACTTCCTGTCTCATCGTCGATCCACTCGCCGTTTTCGCAAAATTGCAAGAGTTCGTTTTGAATAAACTGCAACACTTTTTCGCGCTCGTTGTAAGCATAAAGCAAATGGATATTCGGTCCGGCATCGATGGTAAAACAAAGCTTGGTGCGCGTTTCGGCCCTAAATTGTTTAATCGCTTCAATAATCTGCAACGAACCCGGCTTCAACAAAAGTCCGTCGGCCGACGAAGTCATCAACAAAGCATGTAACGAAAGCGCTTCGTTTTCAACCACACAAGCAAAGGTGTCGAAATCGCCAACCTGCATCGACACCAACAAAGCCTGCATATTTATAGCAGCCTGCCTGTAACGCGCTGTTGCATAAGGATGAATACTCATTAAATTATGACCCAACGAGCTAGAAACTTTTTTAGGTTCAGCACTAACCACCAAAATTGCATCGCCCAAAACCGATAGGCTTTCGTGAACCTGAAAAGGCAAACCTGAAGCAAACAAATCGGACGAATGTTTGTACCCTTCAATAAGACCCCACGTTGACCAACTGCCAATTACCGAACGCGCTGCACTACCCGATCCCAAACGCGCAATGTGCGATGCCCGCTCATAAAATTCAACCGGATTCAATTTCCGGTCGTTAATTTCTTCTTCCATCGACAACAAACAAAGTGCAACAGCACTCATCGATGAGGCCGATGATGCGATGCCTGTTGAATGGGGAAAAGAATTTCGGCTTTCGAAACGCAACGAGTAATCGCTCAAAAAAGGCATTTCGTTTTTAAGGCGCTCTAAATAAACAATTACTTTCTCTTCGAATGATTGATGCCGCTCTCCATCAAAAAAATATTGAACTTCCATATCGTCGGGGGAATGGCGGTAACGTAACGAAGTTTCGCTATAAGCATTTTTTAGTGTCATGCTTAACGAAGCGTTTTGCGGAAGTTGTTGGCCGTGTTTCCCCCAATATTTAATCAAAGCAATATTCGACGGGCTTTGCCACTTAATTGTATTGTGCTGGTTATCTGTCATCATTTTTAGTTAACTGCTTTTACAAAATCATCGATTTGAAGCTAAGAACAGTATTGAAGCCCTTTTGGTTGAAATAATTTTTAACATCTTGAAAAGAATTCGCTGAAGCCACCATCACAAAATCGCCACCCCAGGCACCCAGCGATTTAACTGCCCCATCGAAATCGGGGAATAAACCCTGTTTAACTTTTGGGCTTTGAATGATGTCCGACACCAAAT
>JAFGAF010000116.1 GCA_016933815.1 Prolixibacteraceae bacterium | reverse complement strand
TCGGCAACCCATAAAATTGAATCGTGCATTGCCAAATCGAATACTGTGTTGCGGTATTGATCATCGGCATCGAAATTTATACTTGAATACTGAAGTGTTTTTTTTTCAATTTTCTTAATGCCGCCTCCCCATGTGCCGGCCCAAATATAGTTGGGGCTTTCTTCAATAGCAAAAACTGCCTGGCTCCAATCGGTGCCAAATGGAACTTGAGTAAACGACTGGCTTTTGGGGTCGAAAAAACTTACAAAACTTCCGTCGGTGCCAATCCATATTTTTCCGTCGGAGCCCGGTTTTAGTGTTAATATTGAATTGCTGTTGAGGCCATTGTGCTGTTCCGAAAGGTAGTTTTTTGTTTCGCCGGTGTCGTGGTTAATCATCCATAGGCCGTTGCCACGAGTGCCTATCCAAATATTTTCGTATTGGTCTTTAATTATTGAATAAACATTGATTTTTGTTTCGGAATAAACATCCGGCACAAGTGGTTTAAACATTTTTGGTTGAAGCGAAAGTACCGACATTCCGTTGTTGGTTGTTCCTACCCATAATTTATTTTTTTGTTTGTCGAAATGTAATGAGTTAATGGCATTGGAAACAATACTGCCCGGTTTGTTTGCATTATGAACAAAATGAATGAGTTGGCTGCTCGAAGGGCATAGCTTGAATAAGCCATTTTCCCATGTGCCGAGCCAAATGTTGTTGTCGTTGTCGATGGTTAAATCGGTTAGCGATGCGTTATTAAAAAAAGCAGGGTTGAGGCGCAATTGCATTTGTGTGTGTTGTTGCTTGTCGATTTCGAAAAGGTTACCGTTCCAGGTAGCAAAAAGCATGGTGCTGTCGGCAAGTTGGCCAATGCCCATAATCGATCCTACTTGTTTAAAACCTGCTTGTTCGCGAAACAATCCGTAATAACTTATTTGATCGCTTTGAGGGTCAATCATAAATACTTCGGCTTTGGTCATGCCAATCCAAATGTCGCCTTCGTTGTCGCAATAAATAACATTCACGTTTGAGTTGGTCCGTTTGGCCGGATCGTATTTCTCCAGATCGAAATTCGTTATCTGTCCACTTTTTTTATTGTATTTATAAACGCCGTCACCTTCGGTGCCAATCCATATATTGCCCAGTTTGTCCTGGTTGAATGCAGTTATATTTTTACTGTTGAAAAGCTCGTTGGTTTGGTTTAGCGAGATGAACTCATTTTTGTTGCGGTCGAAAATATTAACCCCGCCACCTAGGGTGCCTATCCATAAATCATTGTTCGAATCAACAAAAACGGTATTCGTAAAGTTGGCCGAAACAGTTGTTGAGTCGTCTTTTATGTGTTGATAAACTGTTGTTTGGTAGGCATCGAGTTTGTTTAAGCCGTTGTTGGTGGCGACCCAAACATAACCCTGCTCATCGTGATATATGGCATTCACAGTGTTGTGATTCAGCTTTTCGTTATTGGTGTTGAAATGAACGAATTCATTAGCCGAAAATGTTATACTTGATAACAAGGATAAAATTACTAAAAATAAAATTTGCCTCATGTTAGTTGAAAATCTTTAATACGTACAAATTAGTTAAAAAATTGGCAATGGCAATTGGTTTATATTGGTTTTTTTAGATGTTTATATATGTATAGTGCCGAAAAAAATCGAAATTGTCATTTTTACCCCCGTATTTTAAACATTAGAGGTTTATTTACGGCTTTTTTTGTTTGTATTTTCACCATTATTTTTAAACGTAGATAAAAATTGCGAAACAGAACAATTATGAACATAAAAAGAATGATTTTGTTTTTGCTTGTTTCTTTGGCCTTTTTTTCTGCCAATGCACAGGTTAAAATTCAAATTAATGCCAATAATCAATTGAATAAAGTATCGCCATATATTTATGGGCGTAACAATAATTTTTCCGATGTATTCGGAACCCCAACAACAGTGGCAGACATTAAACTGTATCAGGAAGCCGGTTTGCGTTTTGCTCGTGAAAATTCAGGGAACAATGCCACAAAATACAACTGGCGTTTGAAACTTTCGAGCCACCCCGATTGGTACAATAATGTTTACGATCACGACTGGGATTTTGCTTCAGAAACCATACTCGAAACGATGCCCGGTTTGCAGGTAATGTGGGCTTTCCAGTTAATTGGAAAAGTGGCTGCAAATAAAAATAATAATTTTAGCGATTGGACATACAACCGTTCGCAATGGTGGGACGGATGTGCCCAAAATTTGGCCGGTGGTGGTGTGGTAAATACCAACGGAGGGCACGATGCTTTGGTTGAGGGAAACCCCGATTCATACCTGATGGATTGGCCTGCCGACTCAACAGTTGCTGTTCTCGATCATTGGTTTGGAAAAAATGGTTTGGGCTTCCCAAAAGATAATTTCATTTTTTGGAGCATGGATAACGAGCCCGAAATATGGCATGGTACACACGACGATGTGATGCCAAATGCTTTGGCTGCCAACTTGTTTATGGAGAGTTATTTCGATGTGGCCAAAAAAGCACGAGCACTTTTCCCCGATATCAAATTAACCGGTCCTGTTTGTGCAAACGAGTGGCAATGGTACCGTTATGCCGACGAAGATTTACGCATCGATGGGAAATACTATCCGTGGATTGAATACTTTATTAAACGTGTAGCCGATGAACAAAAAGCTTCGGGCATCCGCCTGCTCGATGTACTCGATATTCACTGGTATCCGTCGGAAACCGACGACGCTCAGGTGCTGCAACTGCACCGCGTTTTTTTCGACGAAGAGTATGTTTACCCCGGAGCTAACGGGGTGAAATCAATGGCCGGTGGCTGGAACAATAACAATACACGTGAGTATATTTTTAAACGTATAAACGATTGGCTCGACTTGCATTTTGGCGAAGGACATGGAATAACCGTTGCACTTTCCGAAACCGAAATCAAAGGAAACAACCCGACAATTGTTTCGCTTGCTTATGCATCAATGTTAGGCACTTTTGCAAATAATGGTGTAGAGATTTTTACACCTTGGACATGGAAAACCGGTATGTGGGAAACTTTGCACCTCTTTAGTCGTTATGCAAAAAGTTTCAGTGTCGAGAGTGTTTCGAGTGCCGACAACACCATTTCGGCTTATACTACCATTAACCAAAATGCCGATTCAATGACAGTAATACTGGTAAGCCGCGATTTGGTCAACACACGAACTGTAACCATCAATTTTGAGGGTTTTCCAATGGCCAACGGTACTTACCCAACCTTAGGTTTGTGGTCGTTGCCCAACGAGGAAACATTTAAATCGCACACCAATAATGCATTAAGACCAGGCGAGGCTGTTGTTGCCGATAATCAGATTGTGCTTGAATTGCCACCACTATCAACAACAGCTGTTGTGCTTAAGGCCGATAGAACCGGCATTGGTTCAAAAACCATCAAAGAATCAAATTTGAAAATTTCCCCAAATCCGGCCAATAACGAAACTACCTTACACTTAGAAGGTGTTGATGCTTTGTCCTCTCAGGTTGTTGTTTTCGATAAGGCCGGCAAACAAGTCGAGGCTTTGCTTTGGAATAATGCGGGCATTCATCCGCTAACAATCAGTACCAATAATTTTTCGAAAGGAATCTATTTTGTTAGGGTTAGTAACGAGAATTTTTCCGCTGTCAAAAAACTGATTGTTCAATAGTTTAGTTCAACAATAGCTAATATTGTGTGAATTTTAAACATTCATTAGGGCTGTTTTTTCGCTCAAAAGGCTATTTTTGCTTTCCTTTAATTATGCCAAAGTGAAAGTTTGTATAGCCGAAAAACCAAGTGTAGCACGCGAAATTGCCCGTATTTTACAGGCCAACAGCCGTAAAGAAGGTTATTTTGAAGGTAATGGGTATCAGGTAACCTGGACCTTTGGCCATTTGTGTACCCTAAAATCGCCCGACGATTATACTGCGGAGTGGAAACCTTGGCGGATGAACTACCTGCCCATGATCCCCAATCGATTCGGAATTAAGTTAATTGATAATAACGGGGTCGAAAAACAGTTCAATACCATTAAGTTTTTGGTTGATAATTGCAACGAGGTTATAAACTGTGGCGATGCCGGAATTGAGGGGGAACTTATTCAGCGCTGGGTGCTTACCATGGCAGGTAACACCAAGCCTTTAAGGCGTTTATGGATCTCGTCGATGACCGATGAGGCCATAAAAGAAGGTTTCGAAAAACTTAAAGAAGGAAGCAGTTTTGAAAGGCTTTATGCTGCCGGTAATGCACGTGCTATTGGCGATTGGTTGCTGGGAATGAATGCCAGCAGGCTTTATACCCTCAAATATGC
>JAFGAF010000115.1 GCA_016933815.1 Prolixibacteraceae bacterium | reverse complement strand
TTGGCCGTAACCACCAATTCGATACCCGAAGGCGACTACCAAATGTGTGTTTCGGTTTACGATCAGTATGGCAATAATATCACCATTGGCGAAGAATATTGTACCGGCTTTACGGTATTTATTCCCGAACCTCCGGTGCTCATTGCTCCTATCGAAGACGAGGTGCTAATAAGCCCTTTCCCCTTATTTATTTGGACACCTGTTACCAATTACAATCCCGGTCGTAACCAAATTAAATATAAACTAAAAATATGCCCGGTGTTTAAAGGTCAATCGGCACGCGATGCCATTGAGCGCAACCAGGTGCTTTTCGAAAAAAACGAAATTTTTACAAGTTCGTATCAATATTTAC
This sequence comes from Prolixibacteraceae bacterium, assembly GCA_016933815.1. Lineage (GTDB taxonomy): Bacteria > Bacteroidota > Bacteroidia > Bacteroidales > Prolixibacteraceae > Roseimarinus. Next base: position 2,498 of record JAFGAF010000115.1, on the reverse strand, counting down.
CCTCCGATATGGGCTTCGATTATTTTAATGGCGTTACGCGTTACGTATGGATGGTTCAGGCTTTCGATGTGAACAATAATCCGGCATCGTTAAATCAAGGGAGAAGCGAGTTGGGAACATTTCTGACTGAAGAAGAGGTTGTTACCGAAACTGTTTTCGAAAACGTTTATCCGGCCAATGGCGATACCATACCTTGGTCAATGCCTCATTTGGTGGCAGGCTTAAGCCCCTGTTCCGATCAAATACGGTCGCTTACGCTCAACCTTTCGGTACGCGATGAAGCTTCGGTGCAAACTTTCAGTAACAGCCGGAGTCTGGAGTTTTATTATGGGCCAATGATTACTCAAGTGCTCAACTTAGAGGGAAAAGCAGGTTGGATTGCCGGAAACCTCGATGCCAACAAGGCTTTTCCAAATTGGATGCAAAGCCTAAAGAAAGGCAAACAGTATTTTTGGCGAATTGAAGCCGAATATGCCCATGCCGATGGAAGCACAGTTTCGCGTTCGACCAACGAAACTGCTTTTGTGTTAGGTTTAAAAAAACCAAGCGAACTCAAACCAAAGGCCGATACATCGTTTAGGGCAACACACCAAATTCCCATCGAAATTACCATTCCCCAACCCAATTTGTTGAACTTATTTACCGAAACCGAGCTGAATAATTTCGATTTCCATGCCTATAATTCGTATTCAACTGCTCAGGAAAAGCTTCAGTTCGAATTGGCTAAAAAAGAAAGTTTCGACTCGTTAGTGCAAAGCAAAACACTTAACCTGCCTGCCGAAGGACAGCTGCAAACCGGCAACAACTGCGAGGCTTTATTCAAAAAGCATACTACAAAATTCGATGCAGTGGCCGATACAGGAACCTACTTTTGGCGAGTAAAATACCTCGATTTGAACGATTCGGCTTATTATATTTCCGAAGCACGAAAACTGAAAATTGTGTCCGACTCGATATACAATTGTTTCGAAATTGAAGTTTTGCAGCCGGCCAATGATGGTAAGTGGACAGAAGATAAAAAGCCTCAATTCTCGGTTTCGGTGAGGCCCGAAATAGTAAAGAAACACATCACCGGTGGCCGCTTACGGGTTTGGAAGAAAACAGAAGCAACTCAAAGTATCGAAAATGCCAAATTGCAAAAAGCCAAGCTCGATACTACTTTTAAAGGAAATGCCGACACCATATTGTATGCCTATTCGGCCGATTATGCTGGTAATATGCGTATTGATTTGAACCTGATTAACGGCAGCTCAAAATCGAAAACCTTTGAATGCGATTCGGCGGGCTACTATGTTTGGAATTTGCAGTTGAACTACAAAAAGGATTCGATACGGAAAGATGGTTCGGTTTGCGGTGCCGATTCGGTTATTTCAAACGATGGTGTTTTTCAGGTTCTACCTTCAAAATCGAAAAAAAATAATTGCCCGGGCGATTGTATTGCCGCATTGCCAAGTAATACAACAGCTGGTAGCCAAACCTTGGCAAAGGACAGCACCCTTAAAATTGGAAAATTTGATCTGAAATTGATAAGCGTTTCAGGCGGACCATCGGGTTTGTCGGGTACCGGTAGCATTAAAGTGCCTTATGTGAAGGCCAATATTTTGGTTGAGTTCAACAACCTGAAAGTGAACAGCGACAATGAGGTTTACGATGGGGAAGCTTTTGCGCAATTGGATGCCAATGCGCCTTATACCAAACAGGAAGGAAACGATTTTCAAAATAAAGCCTTTAGCTTTGCCGAAGATAATTTGAAGTTCAAGCAAATACATGAGCATTCGTCGAGTTTAGGCAAATTGGCCAGCGGTTTTGTTGGTTCTGCTCCGGTTACCCTGCCAATTGGTTACGATAACGATGTAAATGGTTATAAATATGTTGTTGGAATAATAGGTATGCGTTTTACCCCAACAATGGGCGAACTGAATGCTGCCGTTTATATTGAACTGCCATCGTTGGGGCCCGATGTTGGTTTTGGCCTGGGAGCTAAAAATATTTGTTTTCATAAAGATGGGCTTGGCGGTTTGGATAAAACAATGCTGTATTTAGCTCAGGATTTTGGTTATGACAATAACGAGTCGTGGAGCTTCTTGTTTAAAGCACCAACACCGGCCGATTCGGGCACATATATTTTGTGGGATTGCAAAGGAATGTCCGACCTCACCATTGCTGCCGATGTGGCTTTTCCGCGCACGTGGATGACCCCGGTAAATAACCCCGACCCCGAAGCTAAAGTTAGCGCTCACATGAAATTCAGGGCACGCGAAAGTGGTTCGTCGTGGCAATGGCTCGCCAGTGCTTCGCTCGACGATTGCGAGCTGACAGGTGCGCCGGGCTATAAACTTCAGGTGCAGGAAATGTATTGGGATCACGCCGATTCAATTAACCCCGCAGGTATCGTTTTTCCTGCTTTGTATAAAGGCAATAAAACCAATCAATGGAAAGGCTTTTACATAAAACGGGCATCGCTAACTTTGCCCGACGATTTGAAGACCTTCGAAAAC
>JAFGAF010000114.1 GCA_016933815.1 Prolixibacteraceae bacterium | reverse complement strand
CTGAAAATTGGGATGTTAAGGTTCACGCCCAAGTTTTCGTTAATGTTTTTGCTTATTTGATCGTTAAACGAAGGTGCATTTTCGAAAGCAATGTAGTTGTTTGATACACCTGCATAAGCCGATAATGTAGGCATACGGCCACCTTTGGCAATATCGAGCTGTGTTTCAGCATTCATAAGGCTGTACTCGGCACTTTTAATTTCGGGCCTGTTTTCAACAGCTTTTTCAAAAACATTGGCCGAACTGGTGAGCGACATTTGAGCCCTTAACTCGGGCAACTCGGGAATGCTTACTTCAAAGTTGGAATAATCGTCGAGTTCGAGCAGTTGAGCCAAATTTAGGTTGGCCAACTGAAGGTTGTTTTTGCTGTTAACCAGCTCCAATTCTTCGCGGGCCAATTGGGCCTTTGCTTCCAAAAGTGCTCCTTCGGCAAGGGTACCGGCCTGCACCAATTGCTTACTGCGTTCGATTTGTTGCTTAGTTTGTGCCACTTGCTTTTCGGCAACATGTATAAGCTCTTGCGCAAAAAGAATTTCGAGATAAGCCGATGCAATGTTTAAAGTTACATCGTCCTTTGCTTTCTGAAGATCTTCTAAACTGGCTTTAAACTGGAACTCGTTTTGTTTAATCGTGTTCTTTAGTGTACCGCCTCTCCAAATGAGCACATTGGCTCCAACATTTGCATTGGTATTGGCACTTGTAAAATTGTCGAAAGTACCGTCGAGCGTTTCCGAGCGTCCGAAGTTTACGCCTTGCGAAGCCGAAGCCGAAACCGATGGCAGTTTGTTGAACTTTGCCTGGTTGTATTCATTCTGCCTGTATTCGGAATTGATTTGGTATTGTTTGATCACAATATTGTTTTCCAAAGCATAATCGATGCACTTTTCCAGGGTCCATTTTTCCTGGGCAAAGCTTGAGAAAACAATGAGCGATAAAACAACTGTTGATATAATATTCTTCATCGTTTCAATTATTTATGATTCGCTTACCTGGGTTGCTGATTTAGCTTTTTTGGGATCGATTTTCTCACCCTTAATTTTCTCTTCGGTTGTCAATCCGTCAAGAACTTCAATGTTTATGCCATCGGAAAGTCCTATTTGGATAAAGCGCTTTTCGAATACCTGCGAATCGGTTTCCACTTCAACGTAAGCCGAATCGCCTTCAAATTTGAGCAGTCCTTCGGGAATAACCATTACGCTGTCGCGTTGCTCAAGAACAATACTTGCGTTAGCACTGTAGCCGGCACGAATAAACTGGCCTTCTTTAAGGTTAACATCGGCCTTAATTTCGAACTGGATAGCACCGTTTTCTTCAACACCTTTTGGTGATAAATAAGTAAGCACGGCATCGAACTGTTCGTTATCGATGGCACCAATGGTAAGTATAATATCCATTCCTTCGTGTATTTTTCCCACTTCGGTTTCGTCAACTTTACCTTCAAAAATCATGTCGGTCATATCGGCAACAATGGCTATGGTAGAACCGGCATTAAAAGTGTTGGCTTGAATTACCGAGTTGCCCACTTCGATGGGCACATCGAGGATCATCCCGTTAATGGTTGACCGGATAAGTGTGTTGGTTGTGGTTGCCGATTTTTTGGTTACACCTTTTTTAATGAGCTCAAGGTTGTCTTCGGCGGTTTGAAGTTCTTCACGTGCTGTATTGAACGATAATTGAGCTTTTTGGTATTCTTCGTAAGCAATAACTTTTTTATCGAACAATTCTTTTTGCCTGTCGTAATCAATTTTGGCGTCGTCGTAGTTAAGCTTGGCACGGTTCACACGCGACTCGGCATTGTTAAGGTTAATCATATCGGGGATAATTTGCACTTTGGCAATTATATCGCCTGTTTTAACCATCTGACCTGCTTCGAGATACACTTCTTCAATGAT
>JAFGAF010000113.1 GCA_016933815.1 Prolixibacteraceae bacterium | reverse complement strand
TCGTGATTACCAATTGTTGAAGCATTGTAACCCATTTCCGACATCAACTTAAGCACCACTTCGCCTTTAAAAAAATTGTAGTACGGTGTACCCTGCGAAAAGTCGCCACTATCGAGCAAGAGCAAATCGGGATCGAAAGTGCGCATTTTTTTTATGTAAGCCGAAATTCTGTTCATGCCTCCCCTGCCCGGATATTTTGGATCGTTATCGGGAAAAGGCTCGAAATGACAATGCAAATCGTTGGTATGCATTATGGTTATTTTGTCGAAACCATTGGGAGCCAGTGAGGGCAAAAAAAACAAACCGGCACCGGCAGCCGTCATATTCCTGATAAACTTTCTTCTATTCAACATGATAAATCCTCCCATCGGCTTTGGCATTCACTTTTAAACCTTTTTTGTTTAAATCTTCAATATAATCGATAATAGCATCGCGCAATAAGTAACCGGTATCGATACGTTTTTCGGCCCAGGTTAACACCTTCATGCCATCTCCTCCATTGGCTATATAATCGCTGGTAATCATCCAATATTTTTTATTTACATCAATCTGTAAACCTTCAATTTTAATGTCAACGGCTTTACTGTTGAGCATACCAAAAGTAATTCCGGCCACCCCTTCGCCCTTTCGGGTTGTAATGTAATCGGCCAAATCAACAACCTGTTTTCCTGTAAGTTGAAGTATTACCAATTGATTTTCGAAAGGCATGATCTGGTAAGCATTCAATATTTTAATTTCGCCTTGGGGTAACGATGCCCTAATGCCACCATGGTTAAACAAGGAAAATTGCACTTGCACCTCGGGCGCATGTACGTTACAATAACGGTTACCCACATCGAGAATCAAATCGCTCAAAAAATTGCTCAGCGGGCTTTCGGGCCGGTAGCTGGCCAGGCCTTGTTCGGCATAACCAATTATCCGCGACATTTTTTGCTCAACCTGGTTTTTGTAAGGAGCCAGAATTTCGTTAAAGGCTTCGTCGGTTATCGAATCGGTATTAATGTTGATTGACATGTTTTTGTAACCGTAGCTCGTAGTTTCGCTAATAGTACGGCACGAAAACAAGAAAACAATCAAAAAGCTTGCTATTAACAGTCGAATGTTCATTACTTCACGTTTAATTATTCTTTTTTTGAAAAGAAATTAACTTATTTTGGCTGAACGTTGTGCTTTAAACCATTTATACACTTAAACTGTTCAACAATTATTAAATATAAAACGGCCAATTAGTAAATATCGCCCTTTAATTTATAAACGTTCAAATTGTATAATGAGTGTAAAATTAAGTTTTTTAATTTATGCCCGAAAATGCTTTTAGAAATATCGCTTCATTTATAAAAAAATCAAACATTCAGTTCATCTTACTAATTGGATTTTTTATTTTCCAACCTCAGTTTGCACGGGCTCAGGAATACAAAACAATTGTTGCAAAAAAAGGCGACGGAATATATAAAGTACTGCGCGACAACAACATTCCCGCTTCCTATGTCGATGAATTTCTGGAACTCAACAAATCGACATTAAAAGGCAGCAAGGAACTCAAAAGCGGGTTCAAATACAAACTTCCTGTTGTTGAAAATAAAAGCACAGAGCCGGCACAAATAAGCGAAAATACGGTTAACATTAGCGGAAAAACCATCAAACGCTTTGAAATATTCGGCAACAAATACCACGATGTTGTTATTGAAAGCAACGAATTGAGCGGTGCTGTTTATTATTTGGTATCGGGGCATGGCGGCCCCGACCCCGGCGCAGTTGCCAAATACAATGGGAAAACACTTTGCGAAGATGAATACGCTTACGACATTACGCTCCGTTTAGCGCGAAACCTTTTGGCAAAAGGGGCAACCGTTTACATGATAACGCGCGACAAAAACGATGGCATACGCGATGGTTGGCACCTGCCTGCCGATAAAGATGAAGTTTGCTATCCCAACCTCTCCATCCCGATCAACCAAAATGCTCGTTTAAAACAACGTACCCAAGCTGTAAATACCTTATACAAACAACATAAAGGAAAGTACCAAAGGCTTATTGTTGTACATGTCGATTCGCGCAGTAAGGGCGAAAACATTGATGTGTTTTTTTATTACGACAAACGAAGCGACAATGGCAAAAAACTGGCCATCAACCTGCGCAATACTTTCGACCGTAAATACCGCCAACACCAGCCCGGGCGAGGGTACCACGGAACAGTTTCGGCCCGCAACTTATACCTGCTGAAATACTCGTGGCCTGTAGCTACATTTATTGAGCTGGGCAATATTAACCACGAGCGCGACTTAAGACGATTAATTATTGACGATAACCGGCAAGCTCTGGCTAATTGGCTGAGCGAGGGTCTTGAAAACGATTTTTCAAATAACAAGTAAAATGGAAAACAGACCGGTCATCCTGTTCGACGGTGTGTGCAACTTATGCAATGCTTCGGTTCAATTAATTTTGAAATACGAACGTAACAAAAGTTTCCGTTTTGCAGCTCTTCAAAGCATTGCAGCCCAAAATATACTATCGGGTTTTGCTAACGAAAAAATAAGCGACTCGGTTTTACTTGTCGAAAACGGCAAACTTTATCAGCAATCGGATGCAGCGCTGATGATTGCCCGCAGGTTAAACTATTTCAGGCACTTGTATTTTTTAACATACCTTCCCAAATGGTTCAGGAATCCATTTTATAATTTTATTGCCAAATATCGGTACAAATTATTTGGTAAAAAAGACCAATGCATGGTTCCCGACGAGCAACTCAAAAAACGCTTTCTTTAGCCCCGAGCAATTACCAGCTTCCGCCTGCTCCTCCGCCGCCAAAGCTACCACCGCCAAAGCCACCAAAACTGCCAAAGCTACTGCCTCCGCCAAACGAGCCCGAGCCACTGCTAAAATCGTTAAACATGCCTGAATTACCCCGGCGCGAACCACCCAACATACCCATGGCCAGCCAAAAAGGTAAACTGCTGCGCCCGCCGGCAGCATAAAAACCTTTACGCCTGCGCCCAAAAAGAATGGGAAAAATCACAAAAATGACTAGAAAAATAATGAAAGGACTAAAGCCCCCCTGCCCTTCGACATGTTTTGCATATTGCTGGTAATTGTATTCACCTTTGGTCAAATCAATCAGCACCGATGTTCCACTTTCGATACCACCATACATATCGTTATTCTTAAAGCGCGTTATCATTTCGTTTTCGACCACTTGCTTAGCAGTTGCATCGGGTACTGCCCCCTCGAGCCCGTAACCAACAGCAATAAAAGCTTCACCTTTCGATGTTGATGTTTTGGGCTTTACAACCATTATAATACCATTGTTGAATTTGGCTCCGCCAACTCCCCATTTCTCGCCCAAACGAAAAGCATAATCCGATATTTGATAGTCGGAAAGCGAATTAACAGTAACCACCGCAATTTGTGTCGATGTGGCTGCAAAATAATCAACCAGTTTACGTTCAAGAGCAGCACGTTCATCACGACTGAGCACGTTGGCAAAATCGTTTACCAAAGTTGGCGGCTCGGGCCTTTGTGGCAAATCGTTGGCCACGGCAAAAATACTTGCCAACAGCGATGCTATAATTAATAAAAGTTTCCTCATTGTGTTTTTTATTTACCAAATGAAATTTCGTCGGCAAGCTCGTTCACATCGTTTTTTTGATACGGAAAATGCTTTTGGAGCTGAAGACCGGCTTGAATAATACCGGTAGTAAGTCCCATAGCATACTTGCCTTCTTTGAAAAAACCGATAATCAGGTCGCGGGTTGCATCCCAAAAACCATTTTCCACTTTAGCATTTATACCAATATCGCCTAAAATAGCAAGCTTTTTATTGTCGATGGCCAGGTAGAAAAGCACACCATTGCGTTGTTCTGTTTTGTGCATTTTCAATTCAGCAAACCAGTAAGCAGCCCTGTCGAGCTCATTTTCTTCACACTTGCTTTCAACGTGCAACCTAATCTCGCCCGATGTGTTCAACTCGGCAGTTTGAATAGCTTCGGCAATTTGTTTCTTTTCTTCTTCGTTAAAAAATTTTGAAGGTATCGTCATGTAACTATCTTTTAAAATTGAACTTCGGGAGCACGTTCGGCACCACTCTGGGCTTCGAAATAAGCTTTCTTTTCAAAACCAAACATATTGGCCATAATATTCTGCGGAAACTTGCGGATGTAAACATTGAACTGCTGTGCAGTTTCGTTAAACTTCATCCGTTCAACAGTAATGCGGTTTTCGGTTCCTTCGAGCTGCGCCTGCAAATCGCGAAAATTTTGGTTGGCTTTCAAATCGGGATATTGCTCCATCACTACCATTAAACGGCTTAACGCAGAGCTAAGCCCCGACTGTGCTTCCTGAAAATTCTGTAATGCTGCAGCATCTAAATTCGACGGATCGATAGTAACCTGAGTTGCCTTCGCCCTTGCATTGATCACCCCTTCGAGGGTTTCGCGCTCGTGCGATGCATAACCTTTAACGGTATTTACCAAATTGGGAATAAGGTCGGCCCTGCGCTGGTAAACGTTCTCCACCTGCGACCACTGAGCGGTAACTCCTTCTTCCATCATTACCATGTTGTTGTACGACTTACGTACACTACCAAAAAGCAATAAGGCAATTGCGCCAATTACTAATAAAACTATTACTGATTTTTTCATTTTTATTAATTTTTTAAAACCGGAATAAAGTAAACAAAAACCACGGCCATTCAGATGCAACAAATCGATAAGCTGTAAGTTTTTGTCGATTAACCTTGGATTTATATCAAAAAGTAATCCACAGAAAAAGTTATGACAGCTTGGCAGGAGGATGAGGGTGAGATTAAGGCTAAGGTTGAGATTGAGGTTATCATGCCGCAAATGGTGCAGCGCACCGAAATATTTGTAGCAATTAGCAAAACGCTCAATTTACAAAGGTGCAGCGCACCGAAATATCTTGTTGAGGTTGAGCCCCGATATCGGTGGAGGTTGAGGAAAAGGTACAGCGCACCAAAACGTTGGTCTAGATTAATGGAATAATGGAATAATGGAATGATGGAATGATGGAATTTGTGTTTTGAAATTTGAAATTTGGAATTTG
>JAFGAF010000112.1 GCA_016933815.1 Prolixibacteraceae bacterium | reverse complement strand
GGCATCGACTTTTTGTTCTGTGGCCGCAACTACTCGTGGTACGATGAGGATGAGCCCGTTAACGATGCACGAAACTATTACAATCAGAACGGCATTCCTGCTTTTGCATGGCATTGGCGCGACCCGTCGCGAAAAACCGAAGAATTTTACACCGAAAAAACCAACTTCGACATCAATGCAGTTTTCGACCCCGAATCGGAAAACTATAAAGCAATGATTGCCGATATCGATTATATTTCGCAATTCTTTTTACAATTACAAGCCGATAGTGTAGCTGCATTGTGGCGACCACTGCACGAAGCCGCAGGAGGCTGGTTTTGGTGGGGAGCCAAAGGACCTGAGCCCTGCAAAGCACTTTGGCAAATAATGTACGACCGGATGGTGAACCACAACGGCGTTCGTAACCTTATTTGGGTTTGGACCCGTGAGCCCAACGACGATGCGTGGTACCCCGGCGACGAATACGTTGATATGGTTGGCCGCGATATTTACAAAGATGGCGACCATAGCTCACAAATTCTCGAATTCAACCAAATGAACGCTTTATACGGCAGCAACAAAATGCTTGCAATTAGCGAATGTGGCTCATTCCCCGACCCCGACAACCTTGTTAACGACGAAGCTGCATGGTCGTTTTTCATGCCTTGGAATGGCGACTTTGTTCGCGATGTGTATTACAACCCCATTAGCCTTTGGAAAAAAGCACTTACTCACGATTACGTACTTACCCTCGACGAAATGCCCGACTTGCGCAACTACGAGAAACAGAAAACCAACAATGTTTATCAAATAGGATCTGCCACCAAAGTATTTCCAACACAAATAAACAACCTAATAAACATCAGTAAGGCTGAAGCAATTGGACAAATGAGAATATTTAACAGCAATGGACAAATTGTTCTCGAAGCATTCAGCATTGCTCCGAATTATACTATTAATACAAGCATTTTGCCAAAAGGCATTTATTATCTGCAAGTGTCCGGTAATGAAGTTTTCAAGATTATTAAGTAAATTAAAAAAAGCTGCCCGCTAAAAAAACGGGCAGCTTCATCTCAAAAACGGGAAACACTTTAATTCCGGGATCAAAAATTAAAAGTGGCTATTAAGGAAAAGTAGTTTCCATTAGTTAAAAGCCGATTCGCCGTGCTCGTAAATATCGAGACCTTCTTCCTCAACAATTCGAGAAACGCGTAACACACCAGCTTTTTTAAGAATGAAGAACAGCAACAAGCCCAGGCCAAACGACCATGCAAAGAATGCAAGCACGCCAATAGCCTGTACACCAAGTAATTTGGCTCCGTGCCCGTAGAACAAACCTTCGGAAGTTGAGAACAAACCAACGGCCAAAGTACCAAAAGCACCCGACACACCGTGTACCGAAATAGCACCAACAGGATCGTCAATTTTCAATATTTTATCGAAAAATTCGACTGCGAAAGGCAATATTAAACCGGCCAGAATACCTATGGCAACAGCCCCCATCGGGTCAACGGCATCGGTACCGGCAGTAATGGCCACCAAACCGGCCAAAGCACCGTTCAACGATATTGAGAGTGTTGGGCGTTTGTAACGTATCCAAGCTACAAGCATAGCAGTAACAGCACCTGCAGCAGCTGCCAGGTTAGTTGTTACAGCAATATGACCAAGGGCAACAGCGTTATCGGTACCGGCGGCAGCCAATTGCGAACCGGGGTTAAACCCGAACCATCCGAACCAAAGTATAAATACACCTAAGGCACCCAACACAAGGTTGTGACCGGGAATAGCGTTAGGTTTTCCATTTTTGCCATATTTACCAATACGCGGGCCAATCATTGCAGCACCTGCCAAACCTACCCATGCACCAACCGAGTGAACGATCGACGAACCGGCAAAATCGTGGAAGCCCATTTGGCTCAACCAACCGCCGCCCCAAGTCCAGTGACCCGAAATTGGGTAAATCAACACCGAAATAACGATGGTAAAAATAAGGTAAGCTTTAAACTCGGTACGCTCGGCCATAGCACCCGAAACAATAGTAGCCGCAGTGGCACAAAATACCGTTTGGAAAAATAAGTCGGCATAATCGGAGTAGTTATCGCCATATCCGTCGCTCATAAAGAAAAGATCGGGAATTCCGATAAAACCTCCCAGCGAGTCGCCATACATTAATGTAAAGCCAATAATCCAATATAATAACGAACCTATTGCAAAGTCCATCAAGTTTTTCATCAATATGTTTGCAGTGTTCTTTGAGCGGGTAAAACCAGCTTCAACCATTGCAAAACCTGGTTGCATAAACATTACCAAAAAACCGGCAATGAGTAACCACATGTTGTCGATGCCTATTTGCAGGCCAGTTAAAGTTTCTTCCATGTTGTTAAATTTTATACAATTTTTAAATCATTTTTCTAATCACTAACTAACTATCAACCGGGCTATTAATCCTCGTCTTCTTTTATATAAAGCGACTCGTCGCCAAACTCGCCGGTACGAATACGGTACGACTCTTCAATATTGGAGATGAATATCTTACCATCGCCAATTTCGCCCGAACGTGCAGCTTTCATTATGGCCAGCACCGTTTTTTCAACATTCTTATCTCGAACGATAATCGACAACTTTGTACGTTCAATGGTACTTGTATCGTATTTGATACCCCGGTAAATCCTACCCTGACGGGCTTTACCTATACCGCGCACATCCCAGAATGAAAAGAAATCGATACCTGCTTCAGATAAGGCTTCTTTTACCTCCTCGAATTTTGATTTCCGTATGATTGCTTCTATTTTTTTCATCTGATTTATTTTTAATTAATTGAATACTACTTTTCGAAAAGCGAAATTGAATCACTCAATTAGAACGAAACGCCTACAACAATATAGAAAGCTTCGGTTGAAGGGTTCAATATCACCGATCCTGATACAGGAAGAGAGAAATCGTCGGTAATTTTCAAGTCTTTCGATGTGCCCAAACCAACGTTACACACCATAAAGCCACCATCTTTGGTGTACTGTCCGTTACCGGCACCAACAAACAAATCAACAGGGCCAAAACCATAACCGGCTTCAACATAAGCATCGGCAGTTTCGTCGCCCAACATATAAGCAGCAGTTAAACTAAAACCACCTGCTTCAAAACTGATGGCCGGTTCGATAAAGTGCATGGCTCCGTCGAAATATTCGCCACCAAAATAGTAATCGGTTACAGCCAGGCTTAAACCAAAATCGAAACCATAGCTGGCATAAAGGTCCATTTCAAAAGCTTCGTCGGTGGAAGCGTTAACCGATCCCCATGCGCCTACCGAGAAACCACCTTTGCTAAAATCAACATAAGGTTGAAATGCAGGGCCTGATCCAAATTTTGCACCACGCCACACATAGCTGCTGTAAATGTCAAGTCCGGTACTCCATTGCGCTTTTGCACTAAAGCTTGTTACAATTATTAAACACAACACGAGTAAAGCATAAATCTTTTTCATAATCATAAAATTTAAAGGTTTTACATCTATTTATATATTCTCTTGAATTTTTGTATTCTTTTCGGAGAGCACCCCCTCTGAAATGTGTTTCCGGTTCAAAAATATATGTTTTAATTTTTTTACCCTCGTTTTTTATGGGGTATTTAAATTTTTTAACTGCTTTTACTGAGAGGTTATTTGAAAAAAATGGGGGTCAACCTTATTTTTTTTACTTTTTTCTTCAATTCAATGACATTTTTTTCAGATTTTTGGTAATTTTTAAATTTTCACAGACCAAAAACAGCTTTTTTTTGATCAAATTTCCATAAAAATATATTTTCACTTTTTTTATTACACATTTTAGGCTCTTAACATTTATTTAATATCTTTATGGTAGTTTTTACAGCTTTTTGCTTTCTTTTTGATATTTTACAGCCAAATACTGATATTCGTCACGTTCTAAAAAATAGCTATCTTTAAGTCGGCATATGCAATTCCTTATTATTATATTGTATGGCCAACTTTTCGAAACCTTATAGAACATACATAAGCAGATTAACCATGATTTGGAATGAAAAAATTGAATGTGCATCACGCGATGAAATGACTGCCATTCAGTCGGAACGATTAGCAGCTACAGTAAAAAGGGTTTATCACAACATACCCTATTACCGCAAAAAAATGCAGGAAGCACACCTTACTCCTGCCGACATAAAATCGATTGACGACCTTCACAAGTTGCCTTTTACCACCAAAACCGACCTGCGCGACAGCTATCCCTTCGGATCGTTTACCGTGCCCATGAGCGAAATTGTGCGCGTTCATGCTTCGTCGGGAACAACTGGCCGGCCAACCGTGGTAGGCTATACCCGCAACGACATTAACATGTGGAGCGAAAATGTTACGCGTGCCCTTTGCATGGCTGGTGTTCACCAAACCGACATCGTACAGGTTGCCTACGGTTACGGCTTATTTACCGGAGGCCTTGGAATACACTATGGCACCGAAAACCTTGGAGCAACAGTAATTCCAATATCGGGCGGCAACACCAAAAAACAAATACAACTGATGCAGGACTTTGGCTCATCGGTTATTTGCTGTACACCATCGTATGCGCTTTATATTGCCGAGGTGATGAAAGAAATGGGCATCGAGCCCGAAACACTCAAAATGCGCATTGGTATTTTTGGCGCCGAACCTTGGAGCGAAAGCATGCGAAAAGAAATTGAAGAAAAGCTAAAAATTAAAGCCATTGATATTTACGGGCTGAGCGAGATTGTTGGCCCGGGCGTTTCGTGCGAGTGTGAACACCAAGTGGGCATGCACATTAACGAAGACCACTTTTTGCCCGAAATCATTAACCCCGAAACACTGGAACCCATGGCTCCGGGCGAAATTGGCGAACTGGTTTTTTCAACCATCACCAAAGAAGGGATACCACTGTTGCGCTACCGCACACGCGACCTTACCAGGCTAATTTACGACAAATGTGCTTGCGGAAGAACTTTAGTCCGTATGGAGAAATGCAAAGGCCGTAGCGACGATATGCTCATTATTCGCGGCGTAAACGTTTTCCCATCGCAAATTGAAAGCGTACTGCTCGAAATGAGCGAAACCGAACCTCATTACATGCTTATTGTCGATCGTGCCGATAACCTCGACACACTTACCGTTCAAGTTGAAGTTCAGGAGCAATTCTTCTCCGACGATATCAGAAGCTTGCAAAACCTGACCAAAAAAATCAAATCGAACATCGAAAGCACCTTAGGTGTGTCAGTAATAGTGCAGTTGGTTGAACCAAAATCAATTCAACGCTCCGAAGGCAAGGCACAAAGGGTGATTGACAGAAGGAAGATATAGAAGACGGAAGACGGGAGTC
>JAFGAF010000111.1 GCA_016933815.1 Prolixibacteraceae bacterium | reverse complement strand
GCACCAAGTAATGCCTCACTATATGGAACATCACCCCAGGTATCAGTAATAATCTGCCATACAAATATTGAAAGAATCTCGGCTAAAAGATAACTACCTTCATCTTCAATTTCTAAAGCAACCTCTTTAATTTTTTTCAAATCGGTAAGGGTACCTGCAGTTAAATCAGAATAAGCTGATGAAAATTCAAATTCGCTGTATTCTTCAAGTGTTTTGAACTGTGATGCATTATAATTCTGCGCCATGTATTGAGACCAATAAGCTCCGGCAAAACCAAAATCCCAGCCCATAAGGTTATTTGCTATACTAACTTGTGCAATTGGGACTAACGCATCGGAATTTGTAACTTCACTTAAATTGTTCGGATCGTGATTGATATCCAACCAGTCGGAACATCCCCATAATAGAAGCATGGGTATTAATAATATATATGCTATTTTTTTCATATGTACCAAATTTTAGTGGTTTAGAATTTAAATGATAAACTCATCAAATAAGTCTGATTGCTCGGATTGGATCCAAATTCGCCAAAACGTGCACCAAGGTCATTACCGAAAGTTGTTGTTTCAGGATCGATATAGCAGTTATCTGCTGGTGTCCACAACAAAATATTTCCGGCTACAAATGAAATTTTTAAATCATTTATATTGATTTTGTTTGTAACACTATTAGGAATTTGGTACGATAAACCTACGTCACGTAATTTCAAGTATGAACGATCAATAACTGAATACAGATCAGATTCAAATGCTCCGTAATCGCCATAAAAGGTATGTTGTGTATTTTGAGTTACCGGAGTTGTATTCTCACTATAAGTACCATCGGCATTCTCAACAACTGAATTAGGCACTACAAATGGATTACGATTATTCATAGTTGATTCGTATGCTGAACCTGTCCAATGCATATAATCTTTTGTATATGAATAAATATAACCACCATAATGAAAATCTAAAGTAGCGCTAAGACTTAAACCTTTCCAAGTAAATGAATTGCTTAAACCCATTGCAAAATCTTCATTCACACTTCTGTCGGTCACTTGCATGTCGGCCGATTGCATTACGTTACCATTACCATCAACAATAACTTTTTCAACACCATCGATTTCGACAGTGCGCGGAACATAGGTTTTAAATAAACCAACTTCTTCGCCTTTCTTAGCTATAATTACCGCATTACCAAAACCATCAATTGTAATTTCACCTTCGGCTAACTCAACAACTTTGTTTACGTTCTTTGAGAAGTTGTAATTAATGTTCCATTGAAAATTTTTGGTTTTAACAGGAATAATATCGGTCATAAACTCAATACCTTTGTTGTTCACATCACCCAAGTTGGTTAATTGGAATGTGTACCCTGATGAAGGATCAATCGGTAAGGTAGTAATCAAACCATGTGTCGTTTTGTCGTACAATGCAACATCAAAACCTAAACGGTTATTAAAGAAACGTACATCAACACCAAGCTCAACCTCTTTAGTAATTTCTGGTTTTAATTCATTGTTTCCTAATTGGTTACTAACAGTATATGAATTCACATTATTCAACGGAAATTTTAAATCATCAATTTCGGGATAACCTGGGTTATTGGAAAAAGCCGATTCAAAAACAGGATAAATTTGATAAGGATCTGCATCGTTACCTGTCCATCCATAGGCAGCACGTATTTTTGCAAAACTTAAAATACCCGATTCGATAGACTGTTCTGCCAAGAAATCAGTAATAACAAAACTGGCAGTTGCACCCGGGTAGAAGAATGAATTATTATCCAATGGTAAAGTAGAAGACCAGTCGTTACGAGCTGTAAGCGATACAAAAGCATAGTTCTTATAACTGATATCGGCACTGGCAAATACACCAATAAGTCTTCTTTTTCTTTGGAATTGTTCAGCAACAGCATCGGTCAACGAGTTTGAGAAGTTGTAATAACCATCAACATCAACCGATGATATTTTTCCACTGATATAATCATATCCCCTCTCGTTTATATTAGTACCAACAATGGCATTAAAAGATAGATCGGGCGAAAAATTTGTATTATAATTCAATAGGAAATCATGGCTATATTCATAACGAGTTCTTTTAATATTTTCGTAACTACCTACAGAACCGGCATTTGTTCCAAAGTTAGGTGAGGTAGGCGAAAATTTATACTTCGCAATCCAAGCTTCAGTAGTTGAATTTTCAATATCACCACTAAAACGATACGTTGCATTTAAGTTCTCAAGAATATTGTATTTCAATTCAAATTTACCGTAAACTTTATTTTTACCTTGTTGTGATCCATTTTCATTTAAAGCAAAGTAAGGGTTGATTCCATAAGGAGTAAAATAATCGTCCAGATTATTATATTTTGCTTTATAATCTTTTAAATCAACGATAGAAATATCTTCAGCAATTTCCCAAATGCTACGAAACACAGATGCTCCCTGTCCGGTTTGAACAGCTTTAGTATTTTCATGAACAAAATTCACTGAAGACAAAACTTCAAACTTGTCTGTTTTATGACTTCCTTTTGTTGAAATAGTATAACGTTTATAACTGTCAGCATCGGTAGGGATAACACCATCGACACTATTTTGACCTAATGAAAGGAAATAGTTGGTATTAGCATCGCCACCACTAAGAGCAACTGAGTTTTTGTAGTTAAGGCCAAAATCATAAAAGTCACGTACCCTGTCTTCAAGGAACTTATATTCTTTCACTAACTGGCTATTATCGACCACATTACCCCACACTCTATTTTTACCATCGTAAGGAGCACCCCAGTTTCCATTCTCATCCAGTGCCCTTTGTCCACTCCAACCTTGTCCGTAAATCGATTGACGACTTGGAATACGCCCAACACGAGAGATACCAACAGAACCATTGTAATTAACGACCATTTTACCATTGGTATTTCGACCGGTTTTTGTGGTAATAAGAATAACACCATTAGCAGCTCTTGAACCATACAAGGCTGTTGCAGCAGCACCTTTTAATATTGTCATATTTGCAATATTATCAGGGTTTATGGCATTCAAACCCGATCCGAAATCGGCACGAAAATTAAGTGCAGTACCTGTTTCAATTTGTTCGTTAATTAATGGAATACCATCAACGATAAACAAAGGTTGGTTGTTTGAAAACGAAGAAGCACCACGAATGAAAATATTCTGAGTTGAACCAGGGTCTGTGCCACTTGAAATCTGAACACCTGCAACTTTACCTTGAATAGCACTCATTGGGTTTACTGCCTGAACATTGGATATTGCATCTCCTGAAACAGTTGTTGCAGCATAACCAACAGCTTTAACATCACGACTTATACCCATTGCAGTTACTACAACCTCATCGACCGACAATGTTGCTTTCTGCATTTTCAATTCGTAATTCGAAACCGAAGTAATAGCTGCTTCAAGCGGCTCCATCCCTACAAACGACAATACCAAAGTTTGTGCATCCTGAGGGATATTCAACGAAAATTTCCCCTCAATATCGGTTACTGTACCTATGCTGGTACCCTTAACTACAACCGATACTCCCGGCAACGTGCTCCCATCGTCGGCATCGCTTACCCTACCGGTAATTGTGCGACTTTGAGCAAAAACTACCTGCATACTGCATATTGCTATGCATACAAGTAATAGCGCAATTTTTCTCATAAAATTTAATTTAGGTTAATAAACAATAAATAATTTCGCAAATATCTTTCTTTTTAATCTTTTCAATTTCGATAATTACACAATTTGTAAAATTATAAATATTTAACTTTCATTAACACGAAAATACAACAAATGTTGAAAAAATTCAAAAAAAATAAATATTAGAGCTTAACTTAATAATCTAGTTTCTATTAACAATTTTGTTAATTTTGAAACTTATTTATATTTAAAATATTTTATAATGGGAAAAAAGGCCAGGGTAATTTTACAAGCTATTAAGTTCAGGCAACAAGCTCACTTAGCAATAATTACCAACGAAAAGAAGTTAGATGAAGTTATTCGAAATTTTGAAAATGCCGAATGGAGTACCGGGTATAAGTTTTGGCACATACCGCTAAGCAAATTGAGCTACAACAATGTTATCGAAACACTAAAGCCCTATGCGTCAGTCGATACCAGTGCCTTTCAAAAATACAAATTTCCCGAAGAAACCAGCAGTACCAGCAAACGTACACGCGTAAAAGTTCCTGAAGTTAAAAACGATATGCTTGCCAAAATCGACCAGTTTTACGAACTTCAACCCAATAAACAATTTTCGGCAGCAACCGGAAAACTTTACCGTTGTATGCTCCGAATTTTCTTCGGATGGTACAACAATAAAACCGACGAAGAAATTACCAACAACGATATTCAACTGTTTTTGAAAGCTTATTTCGAAGCAAATCACTTTTCGCCAACTTATAAACGTTTAATGGTTACTGCTCTACGTCATTATTTTTCCGAAATTGGCCGAACCGATATTAAGTTTTAATCTTCGCATTCGTTACATACATCGAGCGGATCGACATGTATTGTTGCTTCAATTCCCAATTCAGACCTGATTTTCACTTCAAGTTCTGTTGTCAGTTCATGTGCAGCTTCAATTGTATATTGTGGAGGCAAACAAATATGAAATGTTAATTCTTTGTGTGTTACATAATTATGAACATGCATGTGGTGTACATGCAACTTATGCTCCGACACTTGTTTAGCCAAATGCTTTACCTGTTTTTTAAGATTAACATCAACTTTTTCGCCCAAAATTATGCTAATGGCATCCGAAATAATTTGATATGCAGTATAAATGATAAACAAAGCCACAATAATACTAAGGGCCGAATCGATCCACCAAATGTACCGACCTACAAAAATCCCAATCAAAATAACCACCGACGAAAGGGCATCGCTCCTATGATGCCAACCATCGGCTTTCAATGTGTCGGAACCTGTTTTACGGTAAGCCCACAGGGCATATTGTGCCAAACCTTCTTTTAATAATATCGAAACTATTGTAACAATAATGGCCAGCCAACCATAATTGGCATCTCCTTTTTCAATAAACTTTTCGTAACCTTCTTTTATAAAATTGAACCCGATAAATATTAACAAAACACCAATGAATATTGATGTTACCAACTCGAAACGGCCATGCCCGAAGGGATGTTCTTTATCGGGCTTTTTGAACGATACTTTTGCGCTGACCAAAACAAATACAGAGCTGATTGAGTCGGATAAGGTGTGCCAGGCATCGGCAACCAAAGCCAACGAACCACTGGCAATACCGGCCCAATACTTCAAACCGAACAACAATACGTTTACGACAATCGACAACCAGCCTTCTTGCTGATTGTATTTTTTTCTGAGATGATTGGTATTTTCAAGCATTTCTTATTGTTTAATTCACAAATTTATTGATTTAGGTTTGTTATTCAATAATCAAACAGATTTTTACATGAACAAATAAAAACAAAGGAAAAGCCAAAATTCATACTTAACAGCATTAATTTATAAACTGAAAATTTTCAACTTATTCTTCCAAAAACACTTTCGGTCACAAAAATCTTACAATTCGGTTGGTTTTTCTTTATCATCTCGATGCTTTTATCCTAATTTGCATCATGCTTTTGAAGTTATATTTTTCAAAAAAAGCAAGTAAACAAAAAGTACTAAACATTAAAATGAAAAAATTCAAAAAAAATATAAAAGATGTAATCATTGCTGCCCTGCTATCAATTGCAATTGGACTTATATTTATGTGGATCAGCACCTCGTGTTTCAATCATTCGTTTGCTCATTATTTATGGAACGCAGGATATTCGCTAAGCATAGGCATGGCCTTATTTGCCAATGCCATAGTTTTTTCTTTTGTCGAAAAACACTTTATATCGTGGATTGACCATCCGGTCAAAAGTATAATCATTGCCATTGCCTTTCATTTAGCTTATTCTACTTTGGTAATTTTCTTTTTCAACTGGTTATGGTTTGTTGTTCTTTCGCACTACACATTTGTTTCGCTTCTTAAGGAAGAATGGTTAATCTTTGTGGGCTTATACCTTGTTTTGATTATAATTACGGCCATTCATTATGCCGGATCGTTTTTCAAAGTCTGGCGCGAAGAAGCCATTCAGGCCGAAAAGCTCAAAAAAGAAACCATTGCGTTACAATATCAGGTTATGCAAAACCAGGTTAACCCCCACTTTTTATTCAACAGCTTAAACGTTTTGGGTACATTAATCGACATCGACACACAAAAAGCCAAAGCTTTCACCTTAAAACTTGCCACGTTTTACCGAAGCCTTTTACAACTAAAAGACTACGAAATAATTGATATCCATAAAGAAATTGAATTGGTTGAACGCTATGTTTTTTTGCAAAAAATCAGGTTCGAAGGCAATTTAAACGTAAGCATTGACATTAACGAAAGCATTAAAGGTGAACTGATTCCGCTTTCGTTGCAAATGTTGATCGAAAACGCAGTAAAGCACAACGAAATATCGAAAGAAAAGTGCCTTAACATTGTTATTCGGGCCCAAAATTCAACTTATATTTCTGTCGAAAACAACATCAACCCAAAGTTCGATTCGGGCCACAGCAACAACATTGGGTTGAAAAACCTCACCGAACGTTACCGCTACTTAACCGGAAACGATGTTATTGTTGAACACACCCACAATATATTTAAAGTATCGTTACCAATCATAATAACCGAGCCATGAAAATATTATTAGTTGAAGATGAACCAATTGCAGCAAAGCAACTTTTAACGCTTGTTAAAAAATTGAGGCCCAATTGGCAAATTACAGCCATATGCGACACCATAAAAAGCACTGTTGCACAGGTTAATGAAGAGGGTTTGCCCGATCTGGCTTTTTTCGACATCCAACTGGGCGACGGGATTAGCTTCGAAATTTTCAAACTGATGAATTTTAATGCACCCGTTATTTTCACAACTGCCTTCGACGAGTATGCTATTCAGGCATTTAAGGTGAACAGCATCGATTATTTGCTGAAACCCGTTTTACAAGAAGATTTGGAGAAAGCACTTCAGAAATTTGAGCAACAACAGAAGCTTTACACTCATCATATATCGACCGATTTGATCCAATTACTCCAACAATCGCTTTACGAGAAAAAATTCAAAAAACGTTTTTTGGTTAAACTGGGCAACCGGCTTAAATCGATAGAGACCGAAAACATAGCCTACTTTTACAGTTTCGACAAAGCAACTTATGCCAAAACCATCGACGGGAAAGATTATTTGCTTGACCATACGCTCGAAAGCATTGAACAGCAAATCGATCCGGCATGGTTCTTCAGGATAAACCGAAAATACCTGGTAAAGCTTACTTCAATTGTTGAAGTTTTCAACTATAGCAATTCACGTTTAAAGTTAAAAATCTCCAATTCCAGGGAAAACGATTTTCTGGTTTCGCGCGAGAAGGTTAAAGCCTTTAAAACCTGGTTCGAAGGAGAGCATTAAGAAACTCAACATTAACACTTTAATAAATATCATTTCAAATAATCAAAATATTTGAACAAGCATTGTATTGTCTAAGAAAAACAAAAAAAGAAAACCATGAAAAAACTATTATTAATTTTTCTAATTGCATCTTCGCTGTTGTGCAACGCACAATTTACCCAATCAATTAGGGGACGTGTTACCGACAAGGTTAGCCAAACAGTGTTACCCGGAGCGAGCATTGCGCTACACGTAAACGGCCAACTAACAGGCACAACAACCAATTCAAACGGTTTATACGAAATCACAAACGTACCCATTGGGAAACACAATATTGAAGTAAGCTTTATGGGTTACGAACCCCTTGCTTTCAGAAACATTGAAGTAATATCGGGCAAAGAAACTATTTTAAACATTGAGCTAACCGAACAAGCAATTAAGGTTGATGAGGTAACAATATCGGCTTATCGGAATGGTGAAATACGCAACAAAATGGCAAAGCTAAGTGCCCGACAATTCAGTGTAAAAGAAACCGAGAAATATGCCGGAAGCTGGGGCGACCCATCGCGTATGGCTGCTAACTTTGCCGGCGTTATAACTGCCAACGACAGTCGTAACGACATCATTATACGCGGCAACTCACCTCAGGGGCTTTTGTGGCGGCTCGAAGGCATTAACATTCCCAACCCTAACCATTTTGCTGCCCTGGGATCGACCGGTGGACCGGTAAGCATGCTCAACAATAACCTGTTAAGCAATTCCGATTTCTTCACAGGCGCTTTCCCTGCCGAATATGGCAATGCACTTTCGGGGGTGTTCGATTTAAAACTTCGAAACGGAAACAACAGCAAACACGAGTTTACAGGGCAAATGGGCTTTGGCGGCTTCGAATTGGGTGCCGAAGGTCCGGTTTCGAAAAACAGCGGGGCATCGTACATGCTTAACTACCGTTATTCAATTCCGGCCTTAATGGACAAACTGGGTTTTTCGGCATCCGAAGGGGCAACCCCCAACTATCAGGACATCAGCTTTAAACTGAACATACCAACATCGAAAACGGGAACATGGGCATTGTTTGGCATAGGCGGCCAAAGTGCCATAGCTTTTTTGGACGAAAGCGGAATGGATGGCAGCACCTTCGATTTCATGACCGACTCGCGCACACAAAACGGATCAACAACAGGAATTGTGGCACTTACCAACCGACTGTTAACCGGCAAAAAATCGAACTTATTTACAGCAGTTTCGGCTAACTATGCCGAGGGGCACACCCAAATTGACTCAGTTAAAACCGGCTTGCCCGATAAACTTTATTATGCCGAAGGAAACCGTGAAACCAAACTTGCATTTAACAGCAGGTACACACTTAAAATAAACCCGCGCAATACTTTTAATGCCGGAGGTTCAATCGAATCGTTCGCAATAAATTTTGCCGACAGTGTAAGTGGCGAGGTTATGTCGCCCCCCATGTACAATACCTTCATTAAAGATATCGACGCCAATGAGTCGGGCTTAATGCTATTGCAACTGTACAGCGAATGGCAACATCGGTTGAGCAATAATTTAACGCTTTACGGCGGTCTGCACTTTCAGGATTTTATGTACAATTCGAGTTATTCGTTCGACCCCCGCTTTAGTATTTCGTACCAATTGCCATCAAGTGCAAGGCTCAGCTTGGCTTATGGAAAACACTCGCAAATACAGCCACTTTTCAATTATTTTGTCGAAAAATACGATCAAAAAACCGACACCTATACTGCCACAAACACCCAGCTCGACCTAAGCAAAGCTCATCATTTTATTGCCGGTTACGACCATATGATAGCAACAAACCTTAAACTGAAAACCGAGGTATATTATCAGCACCTGTACAACATACCTGTTCATGCCAAATTGGGATATTATTCAATGATTAATGCCGGAAACTCGTTTCATCAAGATCGGGTTGACGATTTAAT
>JAFGAF010000110.1 GCA_016933815.1 Prolixibacteraceae bacterium | reverse complement strand
GTTGAGGAATATGTTCACCCCGATGTTTTCGACGAGTACCGCAAAATTGGATTGGAAAAAGGTTTTCGTTTTGTCGAAAGTGCACCGCTGGTGCGATCGAGCTACCATGCTGAAAAACATATAGCCCGGCAATAAATTATGAATGGAAAGCCTTTGTTGATAGAATAATATCAATGTTGCTTTTTGTAGATTTGTTGAAAAACTAAAATGACAGGATCCGAAATTAAAATTTACGAAACAGATGATGGTCAAACTAAAATTGATGTTAAGTTTGATAATGAAACAGTTTGGTTAACTCAAAAACAGATGGCTCATTTGTTTGATAAAGACTCAGACACAATTGGACTTCATCTCAGAAATATATATCAATCTGGTGAGTTAGAGGAGTTTTCAACTACCGAGGATTCCTCGGTAGTTCAGCATGAGGGAAAAAGACACGTAAGGCGAAAAATAAGATTATATAATTTGGATGCGATTATCTCAGTAGGATATCGAGTAAATTCAAAACGAGGTATACAATTTCGAATTTGGGCAAGTAAGGTTTTAAAAGAATATTTATTAAAAGGTTTTGTTGTTGATAACAAGCGATTGGTTCAACAAAATAATCAACTTAAAGAACTTCAGATTTCTGTAAAAATTCTAGCTGATTCGATGAAGTATAAAAAGTTGTCGGAAGATGAAAGTTGTGGTTTATTGAATATAATTACCCAATACGCATATGCATTAGATATTTTAGATCAATATGACTATCAAAGTCTTGATATCAATAATACCTCAGGAAAAGAGCTTTATCAACTATCATATAACGAAGCAATGGCGCAGATAAAGTTGGCCAAAAAATATCAGGGTAATAGTGATTTGTTTGGAAATGAAAAGGACGATTCCTTTAAAAGCTCAATATCTACAATTTATCAAACTTTTGACGGAATTGATTTGTATCCGAGTATTGAAGAAAAAGCGGCCAATTTGTTGTATTTTATCACTAAGAATCATTCATTTTCTGACGGGAACAAACGCATTGCAGCATTGTTGTTCTTGTATTTTTTACAACGTAACGGAGTGTTATTTGACGACAATGGAAATAAGCGGATTGCTGATAATACGTTGGTCGCTTTAACATTAATGATTGCGGTAAGTAAACCAGAAGAAAAAGATACTATGACTAAAGTGATTGTAAATCTGATTAATAAAAATAATTAATGCATGGTGTTTTACAATGGCCAATTTGTTACTACCGATTTGAGCGTTTGCATGGACAGTCGTTTCGATAAAATTGTAAAAATATAAACCGAATGAATACAAAAATAATATTTCAAGACCTGGGCGTTTCTGAGTATAAGCAAACATGGGAGTATCAGGAGCAGCTCATGCAAAAAGTAATTGACCAAAAACAGGCCAAAAAAACCGATCCGTCTGCCAAGTCTGAAAATTACCTCTTGTTTGTTGAGCATCCGCACGTATATACATTGGGCAAAAGTGGCGACGAGCAGAACCTGTTGCTCAACTACATACAGTTGCAAGCGGCCCATGCTACCTTTTTTCAGACCGACCGCGGCGGCGATATCACCTACCATGGTCCGGGACAAATAGTTGGCTACCCGATTATCGATCTCGAAAACTTTGGCATTGGCTTGCGCAAATACATCGAGTTAATGGAAGAAGCAATAATTCAGTCACTTGCAACGTATGGCCTTGCAGGTGCCCGCGACGAGAAAGCCACCGGTGTATGGCTCGATGCCGGTACCCCCAAAGCCCGAAAAATATGTGCCATAGGCGTAAAAAGCTCGCGTTTTGTAACCATGCACGGCTTTGCGCTCAACGTAAATACCGACTTAAACTATTTTCAACACATCAATCCCTGTGGTTTTACCGACAGGGGCGTAACATCCATCGAAAAAGAGCTGGGCGCTACGCAAGATTTCGAAGCGGTAAAACGCATTGTTTTGCAGAAGTTTATCGAAGTATTTGGTGCACAATTGTAGCTCGTTTTTATTGCAAATATTTTTTTGGCGGGCTGCGGTCTGCGGCTTCAAGCTCCCTTGTCAAGCCTGTGTGTCACTTGCTTTTAGCGGGGGCTCATCAAATCGCCCCGCTAAAGCAGTTCCACATCAGGCTTGCCATCGGCAGGCTTTCCGCCTCCGCCCTGCCCGGGGGTGCTACTAAAGAAAATGGCGACACATCGGCCGCCATTTTGATCAAACGTTTTTTTATAGTTTTAGTGAATTACCATTTTTTGGTCGAATTGTTTTTCGTTGCTAATTGCCTTGATAAAGTAAATGCCGCGTTGCAGGTTGGGCAAATCAACCAAATGTTGTTCCTCATCAATGTTAATATCGTAAACTTTTTGCCCTACGGCGTTAAACATGATTACGTGGGTAGCACTTTCGAAATTATTCAAACGGATGGTGAATTGCCCATTGTTGGGGTTGGGGTAAACCACCATGCTTTGTTGCAGCGAAGTTTCCTTTTCAACCTGTTGATCGGGTAGTTCGTTGCTTTTTTGGGCTAAAGGTTTGGCATTGGCAACTAACGGAACAGGTATTTGATCGCAGAACGAATTGTTGGTAGTAATGTGCGCATCGACATAACTGCCTGCTTGTGCATGGAAGCCCGGCAGAAAGCGAATGGAGTGGCCGGCAATGAAAGTGGCGTTTGCTCCGAGTTCAATAATTACATCGCTGTTTCCGGCAACGGTTATGTCGTTTAATGCGTTAATACAATCATCTTCGCCATCGCTTAACAAATAATCGTTTACCGGTAAATCAACCGGAATGGTTTGTATTTCAATGTAAACACTGTCGGAATACAAGGTAAGGTCAGCGTAGTTCGAATTGCTTACCCTGAATGAATAGTACCCGGTTTCAGCAGCTTCGCAAGTTTGACTGTTGGCAAGCAGTAATTCCCCGTTCAAATACCAATTTATTGTGTTGTCAACATGACCGCAATCGAGCGCGGTTAACAAATTAACTTTTTGATGAATACCCAATAAGGTGTCTTGAGGTGCATAGGTGTAATTGGTTAAGCCGGTTGGTCGATTATCGAATGAAGCCAAAGCTGCAAAGGTTAATATGTTTTCGTTAACCGAGAGCGTTCTCAAACGGGTGAGTTTGGTTAAATCAGCCAAATTACCTGTCAGATTATTGTTGTTTAAGTAACATTCGGTCATAAAAGTACATGCTGCAAATGCCTCAGGAATATTGCCTGTTAAATTGTTGTTTGCCAGATTGACTGATCGTAATTTGGTGCAATTGCCTAATTCAGCAGGTATGTTTTCCGTAAGGTTACATCCTTCGAGTGTGAGATACCAAAGGTTTAACATTGATCCAAAATTTGGCATCGGTGAAGGATCAAAATTGTTAAAACTTAAGTCAAGCTCTATTAGACTTTGTAAAACCGATATTTCGGCAGGAATTGTTCCGGTAAGTCCGCAATTGTTAAGCCAGAGTGTTTCAAGATTGGCCAGGTTGCCAATAGAACTTGGTATCGATCCGGTTAAATTTTCATTGTTGCTAATGTAAATCCATTGTAAGGCAGTTAAGTCGCCAATTTCGTCGGGTAATACACCAACCATGTTATTGTCCCATCCAAGATCGAGGCCGGTTACCCTGTAATTTTCAACGGTAACACCTTCCCAAGTAGCCAACGGTCCACTTAGCCAGTTGGCATTATTGTTCCAGTTTTCGCCACCGGCACTATTGTAAAGGGCAACCAAAGCCAGCGAGTCGGTGTTCGAAAAACTGTAACTTAAATCAGCCATATCCAATTCAATTCTGAAAAAGCCGGCCGGCACATTAATATTATTACCAAATTGAATCATACTATCAGTTGGGAATCCGTTTCCACCCCATTCATAGTTATTATCATTGGCAAAACGGAATTTTACTTCGGTATTTATATTAAATGAATAATCGAGGTGCCAATAGTCGGGGTTATTCTCGTCCTGAATAAAAGGGACATTAGGAGTAGTTCCCCAGTTATTGAATGAACCAACAAGCTCCATGTTTCCCACTTTCAGGGTAATGTTTTCTGAACGAAGCGTTAAGCCGGTTGTAACGGTATTGTTGATTTCACAATAATAAAAAGCATCATCAATAATATTCAAATTGTCAATTGAGTATGAACCTTGATTAGCTCCGTCAATTAGGTTTCCATCTTTGTACCATTGATACAAGTCGTTTATTGAAGGGGTGTAGCCTTCAAGTTCAAAGGTATAATTACTGCCCTCAGTCAACATTACTGTTTTTTCAGTACCAACATTTTGCTGAAAAGAATAATCAAGATTATTGAAGCCTGAAAAATTATTCCAGTTCATAATGGGTTCCAAATTGATGTGCTGATAACGGTTGCCATATAAGTACAGATACCTCAGGTTGCTTAACTGCCCAAATGCTGCTGGTATTTCACCCGACAGTTGATTATAATTTAGATTAAGACGATACAGTTTGGTGCAAAAGGCAATTTCTGGCGGTATTTCGCCTGTATATTGGTTATATGAAAGATTTAAGTAGGTAAGATTTAGTAGAGTGCCAAATTCTGATGGAATTGTTCCATCTAACTGGTTGTTTTCAAGATTAATATTGTAAATTTGCGTTAACGAGCACAAGCTAACAGGTATATTGCCGGTAAAATTGCAACCAGCTGCATCGAGCGCATGTAAATTATTTAGCATTGAGAAATCGGGCATAACTGCAGCATCAAAGGGGTTATTCGATATGTTTAAGGCAAGTAGATTGCTCATTTGAAGCAGGGTTTCAGGAATGCTTCCAGTAAAATTACAACCTGAAATATTAAGATTTTGTATGTTCGAAAGTTGCCTGAAATCGGGCATAGCTCCTTGTGTGAAGTTATTGTAGCTGATGTTCAGATAGTTTAATCTTGACAAGGACATTATTTCGTTTGGTATATCTCCTATGATTTGGTTATTACTAATATTAAAGTAGTTCAATTTTGTAAATTGCCCAATGGTTGAAGGAATGATCCCACTTAGTTGGTTATTGCCCAAATCTATATATTCAAGATTGCTTAAGCTCCATAAGCTTTCGGGAATTGTACCTGAGTAAAGGCCATAATAAAGATCAAGTTCTTTTAAGTTACGTAAATTGCCAATACTCGAAGGGATCGACTGCGACATGTTTCTATTACCATTTAAATATAAAGAAATTAAAGCACTTAACTCTCCAATTTCATCGGGCAAATAACCGACTAAATTATTCCATCGTAGTTCAATGCTTATAACCCTTCCGTTTTCAATGGTAACACCATACCAAGTATCAATTGGCCCAACTAGCCAATTGTTGTTATTAGTCCAGTTAAGGCCACCCGCCGAATTGTACAGTGCCACCAAGGCCAATGAGTCGGTATCAACAATCCCTTCAGCCTTTAAAACCATTGATTTCTCAGGGTTCAAAACAGCATTGCTGCTTATGGTAAGGTTGCCTAGGTTAATGGAGTTGTCGATTGGCGTAATCGACACCTCAATATTAGCTTGCTGTTTTGGTTGGATTGATATTGATGTAGGAATAATTGAGAATATTGGATTGTCGCAACTAATATCCTGTATACTTAAAACTGAAGTGCCAGAATTGGTTATGCTAAATTTTTCGGTGTTTATTTTGCCAATTACTGCATGATCAAATACAAAGCTGTCGGGGACAGCTATTTCGGGTTGGCCTGTAACGGTTAAATTAAAAGTCAAGGTTTCAGTTTGATGCAAGGGATCATTGCTCGTCAATTCAATATTCGAAGAATATGAACCGGCATAGGCCTCTTTAGTGTTAAATTTCACATCAATAGAAATTGAATCTCCAGGTATAACACTTCCTGTTAAGCTTGATAATTCAAGCCAATAAGGCAAGCCTTCTATCTTTGATAAGGTATATGCTATGGCATTGTAAAGCAAGGGGGCTGAATCGTATCCTGAATTTGTCAAACGTTCCCAAGGCATACCGCTTGCAATAACTAATCCTTTTCCTAATGAATATTCAACCGTTGTTGGTTTTTTTGAATTTAGGGTTTCGGTTAATATTTGTGTTTGGGAAGGTAAAGAGCTTAAAAAACAGTGATTGGCTGAATATCCATCCAAGAATGAAGTTTCGATATTGTTGAAAAGTGGATGAGAAGGATGCAATGTTCTGTTTTTGTCTTCTAAATAACCGAATTCCACATTAACGTTACCTACAATGTTTACATTGCTACCTTGTGTAGCCAGTTGATATAGAACAATACCCCCTTTGCTAACAAATTCACTGAATTTATCGACGTTAGCCGATAAGGCACTGTAATAACTGTTGTTTTGATCACTCGAGGTTATAATTAAATCGTAATTATAAAAATTAGTACCAGCAATTTGGTTTGAGCTGATTACTGTAGGGGTAATGGCAAAGTTGTTTAAAATAAAAGTGCTCAAGCTTGTTCCCCAAGCATCTTGGTCTTGTATTACTAAGATCGATTTTGTTTTACCAATGCCATAACCGGTAGGTATTTCATAATTTAAATCTGAATTACCGGTATTTTGAATGGTAAGTTCATGAATGGTTGAGTCGCCGCTGGTTAACGATGCTTCGAAGATAGTAGTATTCAATACCAGTTCAGGAGCAGCAATGCCACTTCCCATTATGGTGATTAAAGTGTCGTTATTGTTATACTGAATTAAGATTTCTTCGTAATAGCTATCGATTTCGCTTGGATTAAAGGCTATTGAAATATTGCTTGTTTCTCCGGGCAAGAGTGTGTTCTGATTGGCTGTTATGGCGAAAGGACCTGTTGGTTGTTGAATATTTCCTAAAAACAAGGTGTCACAACCACTGTTCGTAATTATTAAGGTACTTGTTGCCTCGTCATTTAAGAATACATCGCCAAAATCGAATGTAGTAGCCGAGAGCTCCATTTGGGCTTCGCCATCGAGTGTGAATTGAGCGGGAATACTTACTTGTAAATTAAGCGGATCGTTTGAGCTTATTATAATTTCAGCATTGAAAATTCCATTTGCTACATTGTTGGCATTGAATCCAATATTTATGTTTGTGCTTTCGCCCGGGGCAAGGTTGCCTGAAGTTTGGTCAACACTTAGCCAGCCTTCTTCAACCCCGTCGTGCATACGGTACAATTTGCCACCGGCAGCATACCATAAATCGTTGTCGTAAAAGGCCAATGATGATTCCCATGACAGTGAACGCGAAAATGAATTGACTTGTATAAGCTGGTTCCCTTCAAAG
>JAFGAF010000109.1 GCA_016933815.1 Prolixibacteraceae bacterium | reverse complement strand
GGTATTTATTTTGTAAAGGCTATTAACGAACAAAAACAGTTCGAGCGAAAAGTGGTGGTGCAGTAAAGTTCTGCACCTTTATTTTTCTACATCTTCAAGTTCGTCGGTTCGGTCAAGGGTGAAATCACCACCTAAAAAATCGCCTTGTTCGGGTAGTATTAGATGATAATGGAGCAGGTTACCAATTTCGATTTGTCCGTTTTCGAGCTCAAACTCCAACAGGTGACCGCCCCCTGTTCGGTCGGCTGTTAAAAAGTGCAAGTGAAGGCCGGTTACATTAATCCCTTGTGCATAGGGTGGACAGTAAAATCCAATGATGTCGCCTTTCACATTCTCGAATTCGAACTCGGGCTGATTGGCCGTTATTTCAACCAGCGGAAGGTAGGGGCGTTGTTGTGCCGGAACACTTCGGGTACGCACATGGCTAAAATTGCCTTTAATTTTTACCAGATAAAAAATGTTGCGTGTTGGAAACAGCGAGTCGAATTCTTCTTTTAACTGATTGAAGTTAAACGTCGAAAGTGAAATTGTTTTGCTGCTCACCATTGGCGAAACAGCTGCAAAAGGCGTTTTGATCGTATCGTTGGGTATTTTCACTTCACCGCTCGAAAGCACTTGAAAAATGGTATCGTTAAACATCATCATTTCGCCATCGAGGCCATGAAATGTTCCAATTCCGAAATCGCCATAACGCTTCAATTTGTATATGGGGAAAAAGCCATCGTAAAAACCTTGCAAAAGGGCATCGATAACCGAAACCTGAACCAAGGTGCTGTCGTAAAGCGGTTCTTCAACAGGCTCTGTTTTACACGAAAAGAAAATTGTGACTACTAAAATAACCGAGAGGATTTTTTTCATTTTATTTGTTTTTAAATATTAGCAATTCGTATTACATCGGCAAAAACACCTGCAGCGGTAACGCCAGCGCCTGCTCCGTAACCTTTAATTTGCATCGGGAATTCGTTGTACCGTTCGGTAGTAAG
This sequence comes from Prolixibacteraceae bacterium, assembly GCA_016933815.1. Taxonomy (GTDB): domain Bacteria; phylum Bacteroidota; class Bacteroidia; order Bacteroidales; family Prolixibacteraceae; genus Roseimarinus. The sequence continues at coordinate 8,433 of JAFGAF010000109.1, read as the reverse complement.
CAGCACAATGTTATTGCTGCCTTCCAAATCGAAAAATGGCGAGCTTTGATCAACTTCGCGCAACGAAACACATGATTCACCTTTGTCGAAAGTAGCTACAAAACGCCAGCGTTTGTTATCGAGGGCAAGGGTTTGTCGTTGCTGTTCAAATTTTTGATCGAGTGCTGTAATCCCTTCCCAAAATGAATCGATGCTTCCTTTAAACAGGCTTTCAGGAATGAATTTCTCTATGGCTACATCCTTCTCTTCTATCGGGTAACCTGCTTCGCGAGCCAAAATCAGCAACTTGCGAACTACGTCTTTTCCACTCAGGTCGATGCGTGGGTCGGGTTCCGAGTAGCCGGCTTCCTTGGCCATTTGCACAGCTTTGCTAAGTGGTATGTTTTCGTTTAAAGTATTGAAAATAAAGTTTAAAGTGCCCGAAAGTACCGCTTCTATTTTTAGTATTTGGTCGCCGCTGTTAATCAGGTCTTTAATGGTCGAAAGTATTGGCAACCCTGCACCCACATTGGTTTCGAAAAAGAATTTGATGCCATTGTTCAATGCCAATTCTTTAAGGTGTTTATAATTAGCATATTCCGACGAGGCTGCTACCTTATTGGCTGCTACAATCGAAACGCGTGCTTCGAGTATGTTGTGGTAGTGTTCGGCAAGTTGCTCATTGGCAGTGCAGTCGATAAAAACCGAGTTGAATAAATTGAGTTCTTCCATTTGCTCAACAAATCCAGCAAAATCCGATTTTAGTGGCGACTGGTCAAGTAATGATTTGTATTGTTCAAGGTCGATACCGTCGCGTTCGAAAATCATTTTTTTACTGTTGGCAAGCCCTACCAGTTTTAATTTCAGTCGGTTGTTGTCGAGCAGTTTTTTTTGTTGTTGTTTCAACTGAGTAATGAAATTACTGCCCACGGTACCAATGCCAATCAAGAACAGGTTAAGCTCTTTGTAGCTCGATAAGAAGAACGATTCGTGTACCACGTTGAGCGTTTTGCGCAAGTCGTCGGTTTTAACCACCCACGAAATATTGAGCTCCGATGCGCCTTGGGCAATTGCCCTTATGTTCACACCGTTTTTGCCCAATGTGCTGAACAGTTTTCCGGCAATGCCGGCGCTTTCCTTCATGTTTTCGCCAACAATGGCCACAATCGACAGATCTTCTTCAAGCAATACGCCGTTGATGTAACCGATTTCAATTTCGTGGGCAAATTCATTTTCGATGGCCTTTTTAGCCAATTCATTTTCGCTCGAAGTAATGGCAATCGATATGGAGTTTTCGCTCGATGCTTGTGAAATAAGTATCACGTTTACTTTTTCGTGGGCCAAAGCGGTAAACATACGCATCGAAATGCCGGTAACACCAACCATTCCGGCACCTTGCAAAGTGAGCATGCTGATGTTCGATATTGATGAAATGCCCTTAATGGGACGCTGATCTTTGGCATAACGTTTTTCGTGCCCGATCAGTGTTCCTGCCTCATGGGGTTGAGTAGTGTTTTTGATCCACACCGGAATGTGCTTACGGTAAACGGGCAAAATGGTTGGTGGGTAAATCACTTTGGCTCCAAAGTGCGAAAGCTCCATGGCTTCGGCATAAGTGAGGTAATCGATGGTGTATGCTTTACGGATTACGCGAGGATCGGCAGTCATAAAGCCGGTAACATCGGTCCATATTTCGAGGGCCTCGGCATCGAGTGCTGCGGCATAAATGGCTGCGGTATAGTCCGATCCGCCACGTCCTAAAGTGGTAGGTATGCCTTCGCTGTTTGAGGATACAAAGCCGGGAGCTATGGCAATTCCCGAAAAATTTTCAAATTCGTTTTTTATATTGCTATTGCTTATTTCAAAATCGACTACAGCTTTCAAAAAGTTGCTGTCGGTGCGAATCAGTTCCATGCTGTTAACCCAACGGGCTTCCATAAAAGCAGCTATAATGGTCGATGAAAGCATTTCGCCCATTCCACCAATGCGGTCGAGTGTGCGTGCCGAAAGTTCGCCAATCATCGAAACTCCCCGTATCATGTTTTCCAAATCGTTAAGCCTGTGTTGTACCTTTTGTTTCGTTTCGGCTTTTAAATGTTCGGGCACCAAAGCGTCAATGGCTGTCGTGTGGCGGGTAGCGATAGCCGTCATTTCGTCGGTGTTGAAAGTTTTTGTGGTTGAAGCCGTTTTGGCCATGTTCAGTATTTGGTCGGTAACTCCACCAAATGCCGATACAATTACAACTACGTTGTCGCTGATGCGCGACACAATTTCTTTCACTCTTCGGAGGTTCTCAATACTGCCTACCGAAGTTCCGCCAAATTTTAAAACTTTCATTCTTAATTTTTTTATGAATTAAATAATCATGTAAAAATAGTGGTTTTGTTGCAAAATTGAGTTTTTATGTGCTTTGCGGCTAAAAATTATTCATTCGATTAATATTGTTGTATTTATTATTGCTGTAAATTTGAATACATGTAAACCAAAAGTTTAACTAATAGCATTGAAATATGAAGAGAGGAATTAGTGTTTTACTCATCTGCTTCGTTGTTTCAGTATTCTTCCTAAGTTCGTGTTTTAACATTTTCGAAGGTGGAATATCGAAATCAAAAGGCCCGTTGTTTCTGGTTGGGTGTACCGGAAATAGCAGCGAGGGGCTTGAAGCTGGCTTGTACCTATTGTCGATAGGAAAAACAAGCCCTAGTCTTACATTTGTGACTGAATACCGTCCGTGGGCTTATTCCATCGAAAAGATGGATTACAATAACGGGCGTATTGCTTTCAGTGTTGAGCGGAGCCTTGTTCCCGAGGGGGAATCGGGTATTGCCTATATGGATGTTGATGACATTGAAAATGTGATGTTTGCGCCAATTCCAACTGCGCCGGTAGATCATTATTATGCCATTCCCGACGAACGTCCAAGGGTTTTTTCCGACGGACGTATTGCCTACCGGGTTGTGCTGAATACCGATAATCCGTACGATGATGCGCACAGTGGTGTGTTGGCAATTTATAATCCCAAAAGCGGTGATATCGAGCTTTCAGGCGGATTGTCAGGTTTCATATCGTCGCAACCCGAAAAGGGGCACGATACCGAAGCCGGTTCAATGGGCGCCGATTTTGTGCTTTCGGCCGATGAACGTTTTGTTTACTGTACTGCTTATGGTTTTGGAACCGATTGGGGGGTGTATCATGTCGATTATAAATTTGTGGTTGAATACGAAGTGGGCAATCCCGGAATGTACAGCCGTATTGCTCAAACGAGCAGTATCCCAACAGCCGTAACAGGCGATGGAAATTATTTAATTTTGAGTGGTAGCGGTTTACAAAAAGTCGATTTGTCCACCAATGTTTTAACTCAGGTCGATGATTATTCAAACATGTTTAACCCGGGACAAGTGTCAAAAAGCTCAAGCAGAATGTTTAAAGTTTGGCGCGGCTCGGGCTTGGGTGAATTTGACTGGAACCAAGATTCGTTTTTGCACATAATTGATGGCGGCGAAATTACCAATAGCCCTTACAGGGGCTTGGGGCATGGTGGCCAATACAGTACTGATGAGTCGATTATTTATTTCACCGGATCGACCGATTTTTATACCAATTATGCAAGCGATCTGATAGTTTTTTCTACACCAAAAGTTGAGGTAAATGCCACACCCGATAGTCTTACTACTATTCCGGCCGAATATTGTACAAGGGTGTTTTTATTGCTTGACGATTAATTGCTTAAAAACAACAAAAAAACCATCGTTATTTTTTAGCGATGGTTTTTTTGTTTTATAAAGTGAAGTATTATTCCGAAGTGCCGGCACCGGTTAACTTCTGCAAAATTTTTGTTTCGAGCTCGAGGGCAAGTTCAGGATTGTCTTTCAACAGGTTTTTGACACTTTCGCGTCCTTGCCCCAGCTTGGTTTCGCCATAACTGAACCACGATCCGCTTTTTTTGATTATTTCCTGTTCAACGCCTAAATCGATAATTTCGCCTGTTTTTGAAATGCCTTCGCCAAACATGATGTCGAATTCGGCTTTTTTAAACGGTGGCGCAACTTTGTTTTTCACAATTTTTACGCGGGTATGGTTTCCTGTTGCTTCTTCGCCATCTTTTATTTGTCCAATGCGCCTAATGTCGAGGCGTACCGAGGCATAAAACTTCAAAGCGTTACCACCGGTAGTTGTTTCGGGGTTACCAAACATAACGCCAATTTTTTCGCGCAACTGGTTAATGAAAACACAACAAGTGCGGGTTCGGCTAATGGTTGCAGTTAGCTTACGCAGTGCTTGTGACATTAAGCGTGCCTGAAGCCCCATGCGCGAGTCGCCCATATCGCCTTCAATTTCGGCTTTAGGGGTAAGCGCTGCTACCGAGTCGATTACAATAATATCGATGGCTCCCGAACGGATCAGGTTATCGGCAATTTCGAGGGCTTGCTCGCCGTTATCGGGCTGCGATATCAGCAGTTCATCGATATTTACTCCCAATTTTTTTGCGTAGTAAGGGTCAAAAGCGTGTTCGGCATCAATAATGGCTGCTATACCGCCGGCTTTTTGGGCTTCGGCTATGGCATGTATGGCCAGGGTAGTTTTACCCGACGATTCAGGACCGTATATTTCAATAACACGCCCTTTGGGATAACCGCCAACACCCATTGCGGCATCGAGCCCTATCGATCCCGACGAAATAGCGGGTACGTCTTCAATGGCTTTGTCGCCCATGCGCATAATCGATCCTTTGCCGTACGACTTGTCGATTTTGTCCATGGTTAGTTGCAGTGCTTTTAGTTTCTCCTTGTTAATGTTGGTTTTTTCGTCGCTCATTTTTCTGTTATTCTATGGTATTTAATATTTGATTGCTGTGATCTTTTGTGTTTACTTTTTCAAAAATTTCTTCAATTTTTCCGTCTGTACCAATAATAAATGTTTTGCGCAAAACGCCCATGTAACTTTTTCCGTACATCTTTTTTTCGCCCCAAGCACCATAAGCCTCCAGAATTTCTTTTTCGGTATCGGCAATCAGGTTAAAGCCGAAATTAAACTTGTCGGCAAACTTTTTGTGCGAGGCAACACTATCGGGGCTAACGCCAATAACTTCGTAGCCTTTTTTTAGCCAAAGCTCGTAATTGTCGTTTAAATTGCACGATTCGGCTGTGCAACCCGGTGTGTTATCTTTCGGGTAAAAGTATAAAATTACTTTCTTTCCTTGGTAATCCAACAAAGAAATTTCTTCGCCATTTTGATTGATGCCCTTAAATGTTGGGGCAACATCACCTTTTTTTAAATTAGCCATAATTATTCTGTTTTTTTCCTTCGAGTTTGTTATTTTTATCGTTTGTGATGCAAATTGTTAAAAATAGAGCTATGCCAAATATAAATAAACATATTGTACTGAACAGTTGCTTAACTACAATTGTTTTGTTGTGCCTTTCATTTTTTTCGATGGCGCAGCTTAGCAACGAGCAGGCTGCTAAGTTATTCGATAAAGGAAAATTCGATGAGGTGGCCGATGCTTATGAGCATTTTTATCAGCTTTATCCGGGCAATGCGAACATACAGTACCGGTATGCAGTGTGCCTTACCGAAACCGACCGCAAAGGCAATTTTGCCCGTAAGTTGCTTTTACAAGCCATGCAAAACGATGTTCCCAACGATGCTGCTTTTTACCTGGCCCAAAATTATCATGCGCTGGGAAATTTCGAAAAGGCAATCGAATTATATCAACGCTTCGATAGCGAAGCCAAAAAAAAGATTAAAAAGAAGTTGGGGTTGAATGCCTTGCTCGATGCAGCCACAAGTGGCCAAAATCCGTTTACAACAGTTCCTGAAATGTTTTTTGTTGAAAATAAGGTCGATAATCGGCATCTTGATGATGAGGCTGTTGAAAATGACGAACTAGAACAAGAGCAAAATGGGGCAGAAGTGTTGCGGGTTGACAGTATCGGTATTTCAGCCGACTCGCTTCTTGCTGAACAGCCCCAAGTGCCTGATCAATTGCAACAAACACCTGTTGTTGATGCTTTTGAATTACCACAGGGGCTCGATAGTGCTGTACTCAACTTTATTGTGAACCCAAAAATTGTTTATTATTCGATAAAACAATTCAAAACCAACCAAGGGCTTGTGGCCTTTGCCGAAGGCTGGAGCCAGAATAACGAATTGGCGAAAATGGTGCAACAAATGCAAAGTCTTCGTGAACAGTACAACATGGCCGACGATGCTTCCGCTAAAGAGCAAATTGCAGCACAACTGCTTAGCCTCGAGCCGCAAAGCCTACAGCTAAAAGCCAATGCCGATGCTTTGCTGCTTGAAGCACGCCAATACGAAGCCGACTTTTGGAACAATGCAGGTGCCGAAGTTATTGAAACACATTTGGCCGAAAATGAGCAATACCTATCTGTTAAAAGTGAAGAGCCGGTTGTTGAGCAAATTGAATTACAAAATGAACCTATGCCTGCCGATACTGTTTTGATTGTTGAAAATAATGATAATGAGTATGTTGAATCTGTTGAGGAGCCTGTTGTTATCGAGCAGGTAACTTATAGAGTTCAAATTGGAGCGTATAGTAAGGGTTTGCCCGATTATATCGATCGCTTGTATAAAAAGTTGTCGGTATTGCGGCGTATCGATCATTATACCGACGAACGGGGCATTGTGGTTTATACCGTTGGCGAACTCACCAGTTTCGACGATGCAGTTAAGCTACAGAACCAAATCAGGCAGGAGGGGGTTAATGATGCTTTTGTTGTAGCCTATTTAAACAACAAAAGAATTTCGCTTAACGAAGCACGCAAATTATCGGATAATTGATGAAAAAAGAAGTTTATAAAGAAAATACCGAAACCGAAAAAATCGACGAAACCGCCAAAAAGCGCGAGTTGATTTTGATAAACGACGATTTTAACACCTTCGATCATGTTGTTGAGGCATTGATTGATGTTTGCAGGCATTCTTTTGAGCAAGCCGTTCAATGTACCACAATTGCACATTACAATGGTTCATGCGAAGTGAAAAAGGGATTTTACAGTGAATTAAGGCCGTTGAAACAGGCATTGATCGATCGTAAGTTAAGGGCAAAAATAAAATGAACAATATATTTCCGTAAGCAAAATTTGCACTATCTTTAGCAATTGCTTGGAATTAATTGTAATTCATAAATAAAAATGCTTTCTAAAAATGGAAGTTTTAACTGTAATCTTGTTGATCTTGCTCGGGGTGGTTTTGCTCCTTGTTGAGTTTATGCTCATACCGGGAGCATCGATAGCCGGAATTGGGTCGTTGCTTGCTTTTGGTTTTGGCGTGTATTTTTCGTTTAACTACTGGGGCAATTTGGCCGGTTTTTTAACCCTCGCTTTTGTTTTGGTGTTTGTGCCGGTGCTACTTTATTTTTTGTTTAAAGGAAAAGCAATGAAACCCATGATGCTGGAATCGAACATCGACGGTAAAGTGTTAACTGTTGATAACGAAAAAGTTCATGTTGGCGATACCGGTGTAACAATTGGCCGACTGGTACCTGTCGGAAAGGTGAAAATTAACGGAACAAGTATCGAAGCCAAGTCGAAAGGCATTTATATCGATCCTAAAACACCTGTTAAAGTGGTAAAAATTGAAGGAAATAATGTAATTGTTGAACCCATAAAAGAATAAATCCATGATTGAATTACCATCTATCCTGATCGTTGTCGGGATCATTATCCTAGTCTTTATATTATTGTATTTTGTGCCAATAGGGATTTGGTTCTCTGCATTGGTTTCGGGTGTGCGCATTTCGCTGCTCCAGTTATTTTTAATGCGTTTCCGAAAAGTACCCCCCGGGGTAATTGTACGTGCAATGATTGAAGCACACAAAGCAGGTCTTGGTCAAATAAAGCGCGACGAACTCGAAGCCCACTACCTTGCCGGAGGGCATGTAGAAAGTGTGGTGCATGCACTGGTGTCGGCCGAAAAGGCAAACATCGACCTCGGTTTTAAAATGGCTACGGCCATCGACCTTGCCGGGCGCGACGTGTTCGAGGCCGTACAAATGTCGGTAAACCCAAAAGTAATCAATACGCCACCTGTTTCGGCTGTGGCAAAAGACGGTATTCAGCTTATTTGTAAAGCCCGTGTTACCGTGCGTGCTAATATTAAACAATTGGTGGGTGGTGCAGGCGAAGAAACCGTGCTTGCCCGTGTTGGCGAAGGTATTGTGTCGTCAATCGGTTCCAACCAATCGCACAAGGCAGTGCTCGAAAACCCCGACAGCATTTCGCGTGTGGTACTCGAAAAAGGCCTCGATGCCGGTACTGCTTTTGAAATCCTTTCAATCGATATTGCCGATATCGACATAGGGAAAAACATTGGTGCTTACTTGCAAATGGACCAGGCCGAAGCCGATAAGAACATTGCACAGGCCAAAGCCGAAGAGCGCCGTGCCATGGCTGTTGCTACCGAGCAGGAAATGAAAGCCAAAGCTCAGGAAGC
>JAFGAF010000108.1 GCA_016933815.1 Prolixibacteraceae bacterium | reverse complement strand
GCCAAACTTACCCAACAAACGTTCAACCGTGTCGGGCATTACAAAGGTTTCGCCCTGTATGTGTTTGTTAAAATCGGCCAAAAAGAACAGGCCGTTGAAATGGTCCTCGACTCGCATTACCTTTTTGCCGTCTTGGTCGGTATCTTCCCATTCGTACTGCGCAATTAATTCCGAAAACTCGAATAGGGTTTTATCAATTTTTCCGCAAACGTAATCGTCGCCCACGGTTTTATTGATTTTTTTACTGCCAAGTTTGCTCATCATAAAATCGTTAAGCGAAATGTGCTTATTGGCATCGTAAATGTATTTTGGGTTGATAAATTGAACCACCTTTTTCACTACCGCAGTTTTGTATTCTTGGCGAAACTTCATGTAAAGCACAGCGCTTCTGGCAAAGAAAACAATCGCCGCTATAATGACTATGATTCCGACAATTACATTCAGATAAAATTTTGTTGGAATCAACACAAACGATGGGAGTAGTAGGATGATGAGCAAAAACATCACTGCAAAACTCTTTAAAACTGCTTTGCGTTTGCTGTCGATGCCCGCAATAGATGTTTTGAGTTCGGTTTCGTACAGTTGCTTAAGGTTTTCGTGCGACATGATTGGGGCAGCTTCTTCGAGCGGAGATACTTTGTTTTCATTTTGTTCCTGTACTTTTTGGCCCGTTAAGCCCATAATGTACTCCTGTCCTTTCTGAAAACTTTTCTTGTCTTCGTTGCTCATATTGGGGTCGTTCATCATTTGGTCGAAGGGGATTTTCTCGAGATTGCTCTTCATCTGGCTGCCCATGTGCGTTAGCCCTTGGGTAAACGACGACCTTTTAGCACGTGCAAATGAGCCACTTTGATTGATGCCTTTTCGGAACAGCAAACGAAAAATCAGAAAGAAAGCCCCTATAATAATCAAGGGAATAATGAAGAATATGTCGTTATTTTTACGTTGCTTAGGCTCTTCCCATTCGCCAATATCTTTTAAATGCTGAATAGCCATTTCGCGTTCGGCAAGCATTTTTTGGGTTTCTTCGTCGTATTCTTCGCTGTTTTCTTCGCTGTTTTGACTTAAAGGCTGCTGAGCTTGTTCTTGGTAGTCGCTCGGGTGCATCATCTCGTACGAATCATCACTTGAAAGGTAAGCGGTTTGTTTAAGAAATAATACACCGCCTGTAATTAAACTAATCAACAGGATAAGTCCTGCAAATAAGAAAATTCTACGCTTCATATACTGATGTTTTTTAATGGCTGCTGGCTAATGGCTAATGGCTGTTGACTGCATTCAATATTTGTATTCTTTTTTAATGACGATTGACTAAATGGCCAATGACTTTTTTACTCTTTCGTCCAGATACGGGTATTCAAATTCAGCTCGTGAATAATGGTGGCATTCACCATAAACAGGTTGTACATAAATTCAACATCCTCGTATTTAACACCAGTTCTAAATATTTTGGGCTCGAATAAATCTTTACTGAAGCTCATGGCTACATATACGCGTGAACCAACAAACGACAAATGCATACGGCGTTTGTATTGTTTGTAAATATTCACCAGCGCTTCCATAATGGCCGGTGTGAGTATGTAGCGAGCCTCGGTTTGGTCGGTCGAAAAAACGGCGAAAATTTTCTCAAACTCAATATTTTCGAGCTTTACCAGTTTCCCTTTGGTGCTAAACTGTAACTTTTGCCCGAATTTACCCAGCAAACGCTCCGAAGTATCGGGCTGGATGTAAGTTTGCGCACGAATTTCTTTATTGAAATCGGCATGAAAAAAGAGCCCTTTGAAAATGGTTACCCAACGTTCCTGTCGCTTGCCGTCTTTGTCGTGCGTAACTTCCTTGTATTCGGTGTGCAGTTCGGAACAACGAAAGTCGGTTTTTTCAATCGTACCCGAAATCAGGTCGTCACCTTTGTAGCGGTCGAAATGCTGACGGAACAAATCACTGCTGTAATACTCGCCCTGCGAAATGCAACCATCAGGGGCGTAACTCCATTCGGGGTCGATGGCTCTCACTACTTCGGCAACAACTTCGTTTTTGTACCTGCTGCGGTATGCTTTCTGTTTTTTTATGTTTAAAACCAAAAGAACAATGCCTGTTATAACAAGTGCAATAATCACAAAAGGCAAAACTG
>JAFGAF010000107.1 GCA_016933815.1 Prolixibacteraceae bacterium | reverse complement strand
GCAAGTAAATCGGCCATTTTTATTTCCGAAACCGGCACATTCGATGTGTTGCGATAGTTTAAACGGTAACGGGCAGTTGAACCGGGCGCAGCTGTTGCCGACGAAGCGTAATTCACACCACCATCAACACTCACCAACTTTTCAACCTCTTGTCCAAACGAGGCTACCACCAACACGTTCACATTGTTCGAGGTAACCGTTGAACTTAAATTGCCACCACTTATTTCGTAGTTGTTAATTGTTACACCGGGCATGGCAAAAGTATCGACCATTGCATCGAATTCGATATAATGATAAGGCAAAGCCCATGCGCCGTAATAGCCACAACTGGCAACATAAAACAGCTGACAATCGGACTCAACCAAAGGAAGATTCCACGATAAATTGTTACCTGAATGATTTGTTGTAACTCCATTCCAAGGACTGGCACCTGAAGGCAAAGTGCCAGAACTGCATGGCGGATTGTAATGATTAGCAACATAGTACGATTCATTTCCTATGTAAGTAAAATTACTGTGCAATACATCCTGAAGGCTAGCCCCAATCAAATCGGCACTTCCGATGTTCTGTACCCTCAACCTGAACCGAACGATATCGCCGGGCTCGTAGCTTTCAGCAGGCGAACAAATATCTTTCACCAAACAAGGAATTGGTTCGCCCTCGTTTACCACCATTGTTACACAGGCATCGTTTAAGGTTAGCGCATTCGACAAACCATTAAAGCTGGCACAGTTTTCAATTTGTGTTCCGGTAGGGTTGTTATCCACCGTGAAATAGATATACATATTAACCCAGCTGTTAATGGGCAAAGTTCCATTCATTTGTAATTGCAAGGTACTTGGCGGCGAGGTGAAGTTATGCGTTGTGTTTCCTATAACATTCGACAAAATCAAATTTCCGTCGGCATATAAATCGAGCATGTTGCCGGCTGTTCCGCCGCTAACCATAACACTGTTTACGGTTATTCCGGCAGGTACCACATCGTCGATATTAAAAGCCGATAGCGGAGTATTGCCATTGTTATAAAAAGCAACCCTGTAATAACCATCGCAACCGGGCACCCTGTTGGTTAGGTAGATGTACTTGCGGAAAAAAGCCGACTGATTGGCAACCACCTCGGTAACCTGAATACAAGTTTGGTTACTGTTGTGGGTCACTTGTTGCTGACAAATATCGGCATTGAGTGTATATTGATTGTTGACGATTGTTCCGTTGGGGAAAGTAGCTGCGGGATATTCAACTTGCACATCGATATAATAATAAGCATAAGCTACAGTTGCGTCGAGGTTGCCAATATTCCAAGTAATAGTATTGCCCGATTGACTGGCCGTACCTGCATTTCCGGTATAAGAAAGCATTTGTGCCCCTGT
>JAFGAF010000106.1 GCA_016933815.1 Prolixibacteraceae bacterium | reverse complement strand
GTAATTACAGTAGATGCCACAATGGTACCCACAATAAGTATCATGAAAAAGAAAACCACGACCCTTGCAATTACCTGACGGATAAATGTGTTGCGGTCTTCGCTTTTAAATGATTTGAACAACGAACGCGAAACCCAAAAAAATATTTCGGTATCGACTAACATGATCAGAAACGAAATAGCGAAGTGGTTTATTCTCGATCCGCTGCCTGCAATTATGGTGAAAAGCAAGGAGCCAAGTGCGGTAAAGAATACAATACGCGCATGGATGTTATATGGGAAGCGAAGCCCAAAATTGTATAGTTGTTTGTAATTCATAATTTTAAATTTTACTGTGTTAAAGTTAAATATTTCTTAGGTGTTACTTCTTGGCTAAAAATGCTTTTTTCGATGTAAGCATATAAGCAGCGAGCGCGCCAAATATTCCGTTCGATAAAAACACCTCTACAAAATGGTACATCCTGATTTCGTGAGGCATAAAAGGGTTGGGAAAGAAAAGCAGAATAGTAGGCAATAAGGCCAGTAGCAGAGCCGTAGCAATTATTTTTTCGCCGCGCTTACCTTTGAGCCAAAGCACCATGGGCAGGCAGAGCAACACCCACAAAGCACCCCTGACTATTTGGGTTATTATTAGCCCGTTTGAATTGATATTGCCTAAGCTTGTTGCATAAAATTCGCGGAGCGCTTCCGATTGAAAAGCCACATACCGGCCAAAGAAGAAGTAGAGCAACATATAAGCTACCGACAGAACGGGCACTTTATAGTACCAGCTTTTGTCGGGCCGAATGTTCTCTGTTGAATAAAGCACTACCGTTTTTTTCTTCCAAAGCAGTGCTGCAAAAGCCGATGAGGCGAGTATGACCACAAAGCCCATTGCCAAAAGCCGGGTCAATTCGCGGTTGTCGATTGTAGGGAAGGCTTCCCTGAATATCAAAGTTTCCATTTGGGTCATGAAGAGCTGTATGCCGTAAACAACCAAAGTAGTTGTGAGCATTCGTTTCCACCCTTTCAGGTCGAGACGGTTTATGAAATAAACAATGGCAATGCTGTTGACCAACAATTGCGTGATTAGGGCCGCAAAAGCACCGGGGCTGGGCTCAACCTCAACAGTAGAGGGATAAACAGCTTCGGCCACTATGGTGACTACAAGATAAAAGATAAAAAGTCCCGCACATTTTAAGGCAAATAATAAATTGGTTTTCATGGCTATAATTTTTAAAATCCATGACAAATTTTGCTTTAATATATACAGTACGAAACTAAAGCTTGCAGAACGGTAGATTTTTAATGCAGAACCGTTCATTATTTGTTTATGTCAATTCTGAATTAATACAATGAATTGTTCTCTTTGTGGGTAAGGATAGATTGATATAAGCTGGCAAAAGTTGAATTTATAAGAATTATGGCCGGGAAAATGCCCACGATCAACATTGCCAGTCCGATGATGCAAATGAAAAATGAGAGGATGCCCAAGCCGAAAATCGTCCATCCATAGCCTTTGGTAAGTCGCCAACTTTCTTCGATTGCACGTATCGGGTCCAAATCTTTGTCCATTACTAAATACGAAACAAAAGCCAGTCGGCATGCAAACAAAATGCCGGGGATTAAAAGCATTACGAAGCCAATAGCCAAAATGATTGTTTTAATCAAATTCGATAAGATAATATTCAGGTAATTCATTTTGAAGCCTTTAAAAAGAAGTTGCAGGTCTGGTTTTTGATCCCTTACCGCTTGTACAAACATCATGTCGGCTCCGTAAAAGATAACCGGACGAACTAAAAAGAACATGGCCAATGAAACTATTGCCAATAAGGCAAAAGCAATGCCTAAGGTTGCAAAAGCAGGAGTAAACATTTCGTGCCAATTGCCGTTCCACGGTTGGTTCTTCATGGTGTGTTGGATATTCGGGCCATTAACGATAGCACATACCACAACGGCCAAAAACAGCCATAAAAAATATTTTTTTGTGGTGAACCATCCGTTGCCAAGGCTTTCGCTGATTGTGGGCTTGTGAAAGTATTTTATGTTTTCCATTATATTAGGCTTTATTTTTTAGTATTAAATATGACCGTTTGATTACACTTTTTTTGCGATTAAAAATTATTGAACGGCTCAATCGGCAGATTTTTGGGGTTTTGTGATGATTGTTTTCGGATTATTTTTATATGTCAGCCAATAATGCTTCTGCAAAAATTAAATCCGACGGATAGGTAATTTTGATGTTTTCGCGGTTGCCTTCAACGAGATTTATTTTTTTCCCGAAATGTTCAAGCACCGAGGCATCGTCGGTAAACGATTTGCTATTTGCAAAGCTGTAGGCAGCTTTAATTTCATTAATCAAAAAAACTTGTGGTGTTTGTACGCTTACAAAATTATCGCGGTTGGCTACGCTGTTGTTTAGGCCATCAACGCTTCTGATGGATTCAACCAATGGCAGTACCGGTAAAGCATTGCCAGCTTCAATGGTTTTTTCCAAACATCGTTTCAGGGTTTCGGTACTTACTAATGGGCGCACACCATCGTGTATAAAGACTACTCCATTATCTTCAATGTTTTTCAAGCCATTAAAAACGCTATCAAAACGGCTTGCCCCTCCCGCAACCAGTTGATGTTGCATACCGAAGCCATATGTATTGCATAAGTTTCGCCAAGTATCGAATTGATTTGCGGGAAGTACGAGTGTGATCGATATAGACCGATCGAATTCGATAAAGCGTTCGATGGTATGCATGAGCACCGGTTTATGGTTCAGTAACATAAATTGTTTGGGCACGTCCGATTTCATTCGTGTGCCAGTGCCTCCGGCAACTATTAGTGCAAAAACCTTCATCTGCTATTTTTGTTTTTAAGGTGAATTAAATTTGCTAAATTGTCCTTCGTTTTCTGAGACAATAAAAATAGCCGTTAATAAGCATAAACAATTAATTTAATGAAAGAAATTTACAATTTTCTGAAACAGCTCGATGCCAATAATACCCGCGAGTGGTTCGATGCTCATCGCAATGAATATCAAAATGCAAAGCAAAAGTTTTTGTATGTAACCGAGATACTGATTAACGAAATAAGGACTTTCGACCCCGAAATTGTTTATATGGATCCCAAGTCTTGTATCTTCCGAATATTCCGCGATGTTCGTTTTTCGAACGATAAACGCCCTTATAAAAACAACTTTGGAACCTACATTGCACGCGATGGCCGTAAAGGTGGAAATCCGGGCTACTATCTTCATATTCAGCCGGGCGAGTCGTTTATTGCGGGTGGCATTTATATGCCCGATGCCGATAAGCTTAAAGCCATTCGCACCGAAATATACAATCATCCCGACGAGTTTATTGATCTGATTGAAGAACCTGCTTTTAAATCACGTTTTACGCTTTTCGACGACGATAAGTTAAAAACTGCTCCGCGCGATTTTCCCAAAGATTTTGAACACATCGACCTGCTGCGATATAAATCGTATTCGCCTGGGATGCCGCTTAGCGATGAGCAAATACTTTCAGATGATTTTATTGCATTGGTTGTTGAGCATTTTGAGTTGATTGCCCCCTTTAACCGTTATTTGAATTATTGCATCGACAGGCACAAATAAAGAACATTGCCTTAGCTTTGCCTGCTTGTTTTATAAATTCGAATGCCCAAAAAAAGCTCAACGGTTCCTATGGCCAAGAATAGTGGCTGCATCCAGCTCGACAGGCTGATGTAGTACATTTGCACGGCAATCCATACAACGAGTGCAGCGCCAAACATTATTCCAAGTATGCCTGCTTCTTTCTTGAATTTCAGGCTAAACGATGAACTGATTAATTGTCCAATTCCGTTAACAGCAACCAAAAGTAATCCTGGTATCAGGTAACTGTCGAATGGTGAATTCTGCAAGGCCTCGGTTGTTAATCCTTGCGATTGTCCGTTCGGATTAATTAGCATTGGTATTCCACCAGCCAAAGCGCCCATACCCACAAAAATTTGCAGATAGCCTAAGTATTTGTACAGTTGATGTTTCATTTTTAATATATTGTTATGCAAATATAGAATATATTCTTTGTTGCAAGGGCTTCGCATTAATTGCTTTTAAAAGTTGTTGTAAATATCAAAGGAGAACTTTTTCTGATAATAATAATTTTTTATTAACTTGCTTAAAAAAATTAAAACATTTACCATGAAAATTTTAAAGTATTGGGCAATACTTATTGTTGTATGTTTTTGTACGCTGAATGTATTGGCTCAACAAGTAAACTTGATTTATGATATCAATAAAAGCGAGAATATAGGTTCCTCGCCATATTCTTTCACATCATTTAATAACGAAATCTACTTTGTGGCTCGTGATGCTTATTTAGGCGAATGTATCTGGTCGGTTTCCAAAAATATGCAACCTAAAATTGTTACTCCACAAAGGGGATTTATGCTAATTGATGAATTGTGTGAATACAACAATAAATTGTATTTCACTGCATTAAACGACTCGATGCAGCGAAGCTTATGGTCGTACACCCCTCAGCAGGGGTTTATTATTGAGGATATTGGTTTGAGCACTAAGCTTGTTGAAAGGTATTTTTTTAATTTGATTGTACTTAACGATAAGTTGTATTTGTTTTTAGGAGAATACTACTTTGAAAATGATCAAGAGGTTTATTCTATTTTGGAATACGATGGGCAAAATGTTACCCAATTACTTGAAATGCCTAATGTTGATGAAGGGTTTTCTTTAAGAGGAGACGCAACAGTTGCAAACAATAAACTGTATTTTTCAGCTTCCCAAAATGATAAAGCTTGTTTGTGGGCATACAATGGCTCAGGATCGCCTTACAGGGTCGATGAGCTTTTTGAAAATGCCAGTCACGAAGTAAGGTTTTTGCAATCTTTCGAAAATGTATTGTATTATTTGCGTCACGATAATTTGATCGATAGGGAATTTATCGTTCGATTTGATGGCGAAAACGAACCTGTTGATTTAGTAATCGATTACGAAAGGCCACGATTAGTAGCTGCTTTGGATAGTTTTATTTACGTAATAAAAGATTTCGAATTGTGGAAATACAGTTTCGACGATAAGGGTAGTGCCGCCTTTGATCATGCTGTTTTTCAAGATTTATATTCTTCTGGACATTTTATGCAGTCTGACTCGTTGTTGTACTTTTTTGCAACAAAAAATCAGCAGGATTATTTGTTCCGGTTCGATGGCGTTAATGAACCATTGGCGCTTGTTGAACTTGATTTTTCACCTCAAATGGTTCGTAGCGCTTTTTTGTTTGAAAATTCAATTTTCATAAATGCTGACGACGATGTACATGGCTCCGAATTATGGCAAATTGATATCAACGATCAAAAAATCAATTTCTTTGATTTAAATCAAGGGACACTCAGCTCCGGTTTAACTCAATTCTGTAAGTTTAACAATAAACTGTATTTCAGTGCTGCTTACGACAATAATTATAGGTACAAATTATGGGAGTACAACGGTGTTAACGAGCCAGCTATGTTGGAGCTTGATCCAAACAATCAGTTTGTATTACCTGGCGATTTTAAAGAATTTAATGAGCAGCTTTTCTTTTCGGCTCAACACCCCGAATTTGGTATCGAACTGATGATGTACGATGGCGTTAATCCGCCTGTTATGCTTGCCGATATTCGTGAGGGCGGTGCATGGTCAAGTCCCGAAGCATTTACCGATTTTAACCAAACTTTGTTCTTTAGTGCGCGAAACGATAGTTGTGGACGCGAGCTTTTTGCCCTCGACAGCAATAATGTCCCCTATGTGTTTTATGATGTTTGGCCAGGAGAATTTGGCTCTAACGTTGCTCACTTGAAGGTTTTCGATAATAAACTGTACTTCTCGGCTGCTACGCTCGAACATGGCGACGAATTATGGGTATACGACGGACAAAACAATCCGCATATTGTTGCCGATATGAAACCTGGAAATAAAAATTTTCACCCAAGACATTTAATAGTTTTTGAT
>JAFGAF010000105.1 GCA_016933815.1 Prolixibacteraceae bacterium | reverse complement strand
TAAAAAATAAAAAGAAATCATGAAACGTATAATTTCAACATTTATAGTATGCTTATTTCTTTTTCAAATTACAAGTTGTAAAAAACAAGGCCAACCCGATAAAATGGACTGGTGGAAAGAAGCACGCTTTGGTATGTTTATTCATTGGGGACTGTATGCTATTCCGGCGGGAGTTTACAACAATAATGACATACCCGGCCTGAGCGAATGGATAATGAGCAGCGCAAAAATTCCAGTTGCAGAATATAAAGAATACGCCAAGCAATTCAACCCGGTTGATTTTAACGCCGATAGCTGGGTGAAATTGGCCAAAGAAGCCGGCATGCGCTACATCATACTAACATCGAAACACCACGATGGATTTGCGCTATTCGACAGCAAAGCAAGCGAATTTGACATTATGGATGCAACCCCCTTTAAGCGCGATATACTGGCCGAGCTGGCTGCAGCCTGCAAAAAATACGATATGCCTTTAGGATTCTACTACTCGCAAGCACAAGACTGGGTTGAGCCCGGTGCAGCTGTAATGAACGGACATTGGGACGACTTACAACTGGGCGACATGAATAAATATCTCGACGAGAAAGCCGTTCCGCAAGTCACCGAAATCCTTAACAATTATGGCGAAATAAAAATCCTTTGGTGGGACACTCCGGTAAATATGACTCATGAGCAGATCTCGAAATTTATGCCCGAAATGAAAAAACACCCGCAACTAATTTATAACGATCGACTAGGCGGCGATTTCAAGGGCGACCTGGAGACTCCCGAACAATACATTCCGGCTACCGGTATTCCGGGTAAAAACTGGGAAGTATGCATGACCATGAACGAATCGTGGGGTTTTAAAAAGAACGACAACGATTGGAAAAGCACAAAATCGCTGGTTCATAACCTTATCGATATTGCATCGAAAGGGGGAAACTTTTTGCTCAACGTTGGCCCCGATCAAATGGGAATAATTCCTCAGCCTTCGGTTGAAAGGTTAAAAGAAATCGGATCGTGGATGGACATTTACGGCGAAGCTATTTTCGGCACCACAGCCAGCCCTTTCGAAAAAATTGAATGGGGCAGGTGCACTAAAAAAGTATCAAAACAGAAAACGACCTTGTACTTTCACATTTTCGATTTTCCTGAAAACAAGAAACTTACCCTTACCGGCCTCGAAGCAAACATTTTAAAAGCTTATCCTTTGGCTTCGAAAAAGCAAAAATTGAAAATTGAAAAGCAAGGCAATTGTCCTGTTATCGACTTAAGCAATGTTGAACCCAACCAATGGGCTACCGTTATTGCAGTTGAAGTACCCAACGAAATAAGCGTGTATCATGCACCCGCTATTGAAACAAACTTTTCTGTTTTTCTCGATACAATTATTTTTAGCACAAGTTGTAACATCGAAAATGCAATTATTCGGTACACTACCGACGGCTCAATCCCTGATGCAAATTCACCCACTTCGGTTGAAAAAAACATACTCAACCCTACTAGCGATTTTGTACTCAAAGCCGCCTGCTTCAATGGCAGCAATATTGCCAGCTATGTGAGCGAAATGGAATTCAAGAAAACAGCTGTAGTTGCAGCGTCGAAAGTTAACATTACAAAACCGGGCATCAGGTACAATTACTACGAAAAAAATTGGGAGGCACTACCTAACTACAGCACTGAAATACCTGTTGAGTCGGGCATTTGCGACTCACCCAATACCAACATTCGCAAAAGGGATTTCAGCTTTGGTTTTCTGTTCAATGGCTACATCGATATCCCAAAAACCGGAATATATCAGTTTCGGCTTACTAGCGACGATGGTTCGCTTTTAAGCTTATCGGGAAACACAATTTTGAACGATGGCATACACGGAATGGAAACTAAAATACTCGACATTGCCCTGGAAAAAGGCCTTCACCCCATCGAAATTCAATATTTCCAACAAGGAGGAGGACATGGTTTCGATTTTTCATGGAAATCGGGGGACGAAGAAGCACTTCCTGTTGATAAAATTTACTGGAAACATTAAAATTTAATGATTAGAAAAATGAAAAAATCGGTACTGACCGACATCAATAAGATTGAGATTATTGAAGCAGAAACACCCAAAATAATGAATGATACCGATGTGCTTAT
>JAFGAF010000104.1 GCA_016933815.1 Prolixibacteraceae bacterium | reverse complement strand
TGTTCGATGACCCAGAAATACAAAGATGATGTGGTGTATTCACCAGGAACTGTGATCATTTCGGCCTCGGGAGAGGTTTCCGATGTTCAAAAAGTTGTTGAACCTGTATTGGTAGAAGGCTTATCATTATATTACATCGACTTTTCAAAAGCGCCTAAAGCTTTGGGTGGAAGTGCTTTTGCACAGATCAACAACAAACTGGGCAACGAAACACCTACCGTTACCGATGCCGAATACTTCTTAAAAGCTTTCAACACGGTACAAGAATTAATCGAAAAAGGTTTAATTGCCAGTGGGCACGACATTGGCGGCGGCGGTTTGATTACTACCCTGCTTGAGCTTTGTTTTTCGAACAACGAAAGCGGCTTAGACCTAAACCTAAGCGGCTTAAACGAAGCCGATACCGTTAAATTGCTTTTTGCCGAAAACCCCGGCATTGTATTCCAAGCAACCGAACAAGTTGAAGATATTTTAAAAACAGCCGGCATTGAAGCCGTAAAAATTGGCTTACCTACCAATTCGGCAAACGTTTTAATTGTTAATGGAAACGAAAGCTACGATTTCGACATTCAAAGCCTTCGCGACTTATGGTTCAAAACTTCGTATTTGCTCGACCGCAACCAAAGTACACCGGCATTGGCACTTGAACGTTACAAAAGTTACAAGAAAAACGAGTTGAACTACAACTTTGGCGATTTTGCCGGAACAGCTGCTTCACTGGGCATTGAATTGAAACGCCGTTCTCAGAGTGGTATCAAAGCTGCTATCATTCGCGAAAAAGGCGTTAACGGCGACCGCGAAATGGCTTACAGCCTTTACCTGGCCGGCTTCGATGTGAAAGATGTACACATGACCGACCTCATAAGTGGCCGAGAAGATTTAAGCGACATTAACATGATTGTTTTCGTTGGCGGATTTTCCAACTCCGATGTACTTGGTTCTGCAAAAGGTTGGGCAGGCGCTTTCAAATACAACGAAAAAGCCCGAGTAGCCCTCGATAATTTCTACAAACGCAACGATACACTTAGTTTAGGAGTATGTAACGGATGCCAGTTAATGGTTGAACTTAACCTTATTTATCCGGGCATGGAACAAAAACCAACCATGTTGCACAACGAAAGCCACAAATTTGAGTCGAGCTTTCTTACTGTTAACATACAAGCCAACAATTCTGTAATGATGAGCACTATGGCCGGAAAAACTTTAGGCGTTTGGGTGGCACACGGCGAAGGAAAATTCAGTTTGCTTGCAGGTGAAAATGCTTACAATATTGCAATGAAATACAGCAATACAGCTTATCCGGGCAATCCAAACGGATCCGATTTCGACACTGCGGGTATTTGTTCGGCCGATGGCCGCCACTTTGCCATGATGCCCCACCTCGAAAGGGCAATTTTCCCTTGGCAATGGGGCTATTACCCGGCCGAGCGCAAAGCCGATGAAGTAAGCCCTTGGGTTGAGGCATTTGTGAATGCATTCAAATGGATTGAAAATAAAATCAAATAGATTTCAGAAAGTTGATGAGTACCCATAATTCAATATTTATGGTGCTCATCAATTTTATATATCCAAACCCCAAAAATCAATCACCCCAATCCAGAAGGCGTTTCTCACCTTCAAGAGTTCGAATATCACTAACATCTTGGCTTACTTCAATAGTACCCTTATAATTATTCGAATCGTCGCGTAAGGCATAATAACTTATTTTTACAAAACGGCCTTTCATTTGAATCCAAAAATCGGCCTTATCTTTCGATCCGTCCCTAAATGCTTGTACAATTTCATTAACCACATGCACACTCTCTTTTGGATGACAATTCTGTACTTTACGTCCAATTATTGCCTTCGACCTAGGAAAGATGCGGTGCTTAAGTCCCGAAAAATAGCGTACTTCATCATTCTCATCAACATAAGTAACATCTAGCTGAAGATGCTCCATCATTAAAATTATTTGTTCAGGTGTTAGCTGGCCTGTAACCAAATCGACCATACCTGTTTTTGTAGCATTTGTGTTATTCTTAAGCTCAGCAACGATTATCGGAGCATCAATATAACACCAACCCAACTCATTACCGTGCAACAACATATCTCCCCATGCTTCATCGGGAATTGACCGTAGAGCCTCGGGAAACAGAATAAATTCTTCCCTAAACATTATAGGCAACAAAACAAAAAACAAATCACCAATAAGCTTTTGAAGCTCTTTAAGCTCAGGCTTTTTATTGTCAAGCATTAACAATAACTTTTTTAATAAACGCCGGTAATCGTCGTGAAATGACCACATTAATTGCAGACAACGATAATCAGCTATTGTTTTTTCGATGTATGGAAAAAGAATATTCTCTTTTTTTATGTAATGAAGCTCATAAGCTTTAAGTTGCTCTAACAATTCTTTTATTACACCTAAATGTTCAAGATATTCATCTCCTTTCAATTTTTTTAATTCTTCTTTAAGTTGACCAATTATTTGCTCGACACCTCTGTTTTCCAACATCAAAAAATACAGAAAATGACCATCGGCAGGCACCTTAACAGGGGCCTCTTTTAATGATTTGTAAAACAGGTTCAACAATTTGCCTATATTGGCTTTAACCTGGTAAAAAGGAATATTTTCGGTTAGCAAACGATCGATTATTTGCATGGTATTCCGGGCGTTTACTGTTTTCAACAAAGGTTCAAATTCATTGAAAAAATCCCTTGCACTTCCGGTTTCAATTAATTTTTTCGAAAAGAAAAATAGCTTTTCGTCATTGTTGTATTGATTATTCAAATATTCCGACATTGTATTTCTTATTTTCTTTTTCTTCAAATATAAAAATAAAAAACCACCAATCGCATTACTTGTAACGATTGGTGGCAGACTGAATAATTGTCGAACTAACTATCTAAACCAATACTATGAAGAATCTTTTCATTTTAATAATTATACTACAAACGCCAGGTTTTGTTATCAGTCATCCATTTTTGAATAACCAACTCCGACTCACCTTCTACTGAATTTTTTAAAAGACTTTTGCCTTTACTCCAATAATTATCGTCGCTCATCCATTTTTCAATGCTTAATTCAGGCTCATTAACAGTTTCGTTATAACTCCAAACTTCGTCATTCACCATCCAAGGTTCAATTTCGAGTTCAGCTTCTTGGGTTTCATCAAAATACTCAAAACTCAAAGAATCAACATCGGCGTTCGAAGTACTTTTACTTGCTGCATTTGAGGTAAAAGGAACGATAAGGGTTGCGAGTGCAATTGCGATTAAAATAAGTGTTTTCATGACTTTAAATTTTTATTGTTACTATTTTTTGTTATTTGTTTTGTGTTTACACCCTATATGACTGCTTAGTTTTTAAAATGTTACAAGCAAAATGAATGTAAACTGTAAAAGCATGAAAACTGATGGTGAGTATTGGTTTTTTATCGGTAAACAACGCTAAAAACTTTCGATATGCGCTTTAAGCAATTCTGTTATCTTTGCAGGCAAAATTTTCACACAGTATGATTTCAGTTGAGCAGGTAAAATTAAATTTTGGGGGATTCGAATTATTCAAAGACATTTCGTTTATTGTTAATCCTCGCGACCGTATTGGCTTGGTAGGAAAAAACGGGGCAGGTAAAACCACCTTATTAAAAATGATGGCCGGGCTTCAACAGCCTTCCGAAGGAAACATTATAACACCCAAGGATGCAATTGTTGGATATTTACCACAAACCATGGTATTGCGTGATTCGCGTACCGTTTTCGACGAAGCCCAAACAGCTTTTAGCGAGCTGCTTAACATGGAAAAGAAAATTGAAAAGCTCAACAATGAACTGGCTACACGCACTGATTACGACTCAGACGAATACCACCAACTCATTCAACGTTCAACCGACCTTACCGATCGTTTTAACCTAATGGGAGGGCATAGTTTTCATGCAAACATTGAACAAACATTAATTGGATTGGGCTTTAAACGCGAAGATTTCACCCGTCAAACCAATGAATTCAGCGGAGGCTGGCGCATGCGTATCGAGTTGGCTAAACTGCTGTTACAAAAACCTCACATTTTCCTGCTCGACGAACCTACCAACCACCTCGATATTGAATCGATTCAATGGCTCGAAGACTTTCTGAAAAACTACAGCGGAGCTATTGTTTTGGTTTCGCACGACAGGGCCTTCCTCGACAACGTAACCAACCGCACCATTGAAATATCGTTGGGTCGAATTTACGATTACAAAGCCAACTATTCGAAATATGTTGAACTGAGAACAGAGCGCCGCGAACAACAATTGGCAGCTTTCCGCAATCAACAAAAAATGATTCAGGATACCGAAGATTTCATTGAACGCTTCAGGTACAAGGCCACAAAAGCAGTGCAAGTTCAATCGCGCATTAAACAACTCGAGAAAATCGACATCATTGAAGTTGACGAGGAAGACCACAAACGGCTGAACATTAAATTTCCGCCTGCACCTCGCTCAGGCAAAATTGTTGTCGAAGCCAAAACTGTTGGCAAAACTTACGGGCAACTAGAGGTGCTGCAAAACATTGATTTATATATTGAGCAAAGCGAAAAAATTGCCTTTGTTGGCAAAAACGGCGAAGGCAAAACAACACTGGCTCGTATAATAATGAATCAATTGGATCACAGCGGTTTAATGAAAATTGGCCATAACGTTAAAATTGGATACTTTGCTCAAAACCAGGCCGATTTACTCGATGGTGAACTCACTATTCTTGAAACAATCGACAAGGTAGCTGTTGGCGACGTACGCACAAAGATACGTGATATACTTGGCGCATTCATGTTCTCGGGCGAAGAAGTCGATAAAAAAGTAAAAGTACTTTCGGGAGGCGAACGCACACGACTTGCAATGGTTAGACTGATGCTCGAAGAGGTAAACTTTTTGGTAATGGATGAACCTACCAACCACCTCGATATGCAATCGAAAGAAATACTAAAAAAAGCCCTCAGCGATTTTACCGGTACAATATTATTGGTATCGCACGACCGCGAATTCCTCGATGGTTTGGTTGATTGCGTTTACGAATTCAAAGACAAAAAAATTATTCAACACTTGGGTGGTATTTACGATTTTATCAACAAGAAAAAAATAGAATCGCTTAAAGAACTCGAACGAAAAACCAGCAATAACGGCACTCCAACAAAAGAAGATAAAAACACAAAAAGCACTGAGCTAAGCTTCGAAGAACAGAAAGAAATCAACAAAGAAATTAAAAAGGCCGAAAAACAAGTCGAAGAGCTCGAAAACAAAATAGCCGATTTGGAAAGCAAATTGGCAAATATGGATAAGCAATTGGCCAATCCCGATAATACCGATCATAATTTATACAACGAGTACGAAAAAGTTAAACGGCAACTCGATCAAACCATGTACGAATGGGAATTATCGAATGAGCAACTCGATGCATGGCAAAACAAAAAAACTTGGTAACTTTGAAACATGGAAAAAAGCAACTTCATTTTTGGAATCAGGGCTGTAATCGAAGCCGTTAACTCAGGTAAAACAATCGATAAACTACTTGTAAAAAAGGGTTTACAAGGCGAACTATACAAAGAACTGACTGAACTCATCAAAGAGCATTCAATTAATGTACAATCGGTTCCTGAGCCAAAACTCAACCGAATAACGCGCAAAAACCATCAAGGGGTAGTTGCTTTTCTCTCGCCGGTACCATTTTTCGATCTCGATGAAATAATTGCACGTACTTATGAAAATGGCGACAGCCCGTTTTTTGTTTATCTCGATCAGGTAAGCGACGTACGAAACTTTGGAGCCATTGTACGCAGTGCCGAGTGTGCCGGCGTTCACGCCATAATCGTTCCCGAAAAAGGATCGGCACAAATTAACGCCGATGCAGTTAAAACATCGGCCGGAGCACTGCATGTTGTTCCAGTTTGCAAAGTAAAAAGCGGCCATTTAACCTTGAAAAAACTTCAGGAAAACGGCATAAAAATATTTGCGGCAACCGAAAAAGCAAATCAGCTATACCATGAATGCGATTACACAGTGCCCTGCACAATTATTGCAGGAGCCGAAGACACAGGCATTTCAACCGAACTGCTTAAAACAGCCGACGAATTAATTAAGATACCGGTAAAAGGAAAAATCGAATCGTTAAACGTATCGGTAGCTACTGGAGTAGTTATGTTCGAAGTAGTTAAACAACGAGGTTAATTAATTGGCACTTCGCGTTTAAAGGTTTCCTCAAGCGAAATAAAAGTTTCGGTACTCGAAACACCATCAATTTTCTGAATATTTTCGTTAAGTATTTCTTTTAAATGCTCGTTGTTGCGTGCATAAACTTTAGCAAATATGGCATATTGCCCTGTAGTATAGTGACACTCAACAACTTCAGGAATCTTCTCAAGCCTGCGGGCAACATCTTCGTAAATACCACCCTTTTCGAGAAAAATACCAATATATGTACATGTGTGATAATCAACTTTCTTTGGATCGATATAATAACCCGATCCAATAATAACTTCCATATCAACCATGCGGTTTACCCTTTGGTGAACTGCAGCCCTCGATATTCCACATTCGGCAGCTACATCCTTAAACGGCATTCGAGCATTTTTAGTTATTATATCTAAAATTTTTAAATCTATCTCGTCAAGTTGATGTTTTATCGACATGTTTATAAATTTTTGCAAGGTTAAAAGCCTAAATTACTATCTTTTTCACAAAAATAACTAAATACACAAAATTACCTATCCAAACACAAACCTTTTTTCATAATAACCATTTTTTATCAGCAAAACATCAAATATCTTTTTGTCAAAACAATTACCAACTCACACAACGGGATATTTTAATCAATTTAAAATGCTCAAATTGAACAACAGCCATTAAAAACAGACATAAAAAACAAACAAACACTTTCTTCGAATTATTACCCCACAGTAAATTCACCCAAAAAAATATCATTTTTATTTAAAATCACCCATCGAAAAATACTTTTTTGATATATATTTGCCATTATTTTAATCTTTTTGATATTTTATAGATTATTTTTTAAGAAATAAGTAAATCAAACACTATGAAAGGGAAAAGTAGTTGGCTCTTAATTCTGGGCCTTATAGTTATTGCAGCTGTTTTAGGAATTTTATTTCCTGGAAGCGGACATTTTGCCGACGATCCGGCACTAAACACGGGCGACACAGCATGGATGCTTACCGCCACTGCCTTGGTTTTATTAATGACCCCAGGCTTAGGCTTTTTTTATGGAGGAATGATACACCCACGCCACATAATTTCCACCATTTTGCAAAGCTTTATTGCCATGGGAATTGTAAGCATTTTATGGGTAGTTGTTGGTTTTAGCCTTGCATTTGGCGACAGCATAGGTGGTGCCGGCTCAGGAATAATTGGAAATCCTGCCACATTTTTCATGTTCAGGGGCGTTCATGGGCATACCCACCCCGACCTTGCACCAACCATTCCGCTGGCTCTTTTTGCCATGTTTCAACTCAAGTTTGCCATTATCACACCGGCCCTAATAACCGGATCGTTTGCCGGACGCGTTCGCTTTAGGGCATACATGCTCTTCATTTGCCTGTTCACTTTATTTATTTATGCTCCACTGGCCCACATGACCTGGCACCCCAACGGGCTTTTCCGCAACTGGGGCGTACTCGATTTTGCAGGAGGAACTGTAGTACACATGTCGGCTGGTTTTGCCGCTTTGGCAGGCGCAATTTTTCTGGGCAAACGAAAAGACTACAACAAACCCATACAACCTGCCAACATACCATTTGTTCTTCTCGGCGCCGGGTTGCTGTGGTTCGGTTGGTTTGGTTTTAACGCCGGTTCGGCTTTAGGCGCAAACGCAACAGCAACACTTGCACTGCTCAACACAAATACCGCTTCGGCAGCAGCAATGCTTGCTTACATTTTCTTCGATGCTGCAAAAGGTAAAAAACCATCAGCCATGGGCGCATCAATTGGCTTAGTGGTTGGTTTAGTTGCAATTACCCCGGCTGCCGGCTTTGTAAATGTAGGATCAAGTATTTTCATTGGCGTTGCTGCTTCAATAATAAGCAACATTGCGATCAACTACTTTGGTCATCGTTCAAACATCGACGATACACTCGACGTTTTTCCTGCTCATGGCGTAGGTGGTATTACAGGAATGATTCTGACAGCAGTTTTTGCAAGCGGAGTTGGCCTCATTTATGGCGAATTCGAAACTTTTGGTTACCATATTCTGGCCTTAGTTATAGTTACCATTTTTGCCCTGGGAGGTTCGTTTGCCCTTTATTGGGTTACCAACAAAATTATTGGCATGCGAGTAACACCTAATTCAGAAAAAATTGGACTCGATTTAAGTCAGCATAGCGAAACTTATGGCTTTGAATACAAAAAAGAATAAGCTTGAATATTCATCAGTTTTTTTGTGTAGTTTTAAAATGGGGTTGCCTTAGTTGCGGCCTCATTTTTTTTTATTGTAGTCAATTGTAATAATCCTTTTCTAAATCGGCACAAAAAACTATATTTAAACAATTATTCTAACTATATAACTATTAATCGTATGAAAAAATTATTGCTTTCGTTATTTGTAACTACCCTTCTGTTAAGCACCTCGTGCACAAAGAAACTACCAACACCAGTCGAAAAATATGGTCAACTCAAAATTGAAGGAACCAAAATTATTGGCGAAAATGGTGAAACTGTTCAACTGGCAGGCATGTCGTTATTTTGGAGCCAATGGATTGGCAAATACTACAATTACGATTGTGTAAAATGGTTGCGCGACGAATGGAAATGCTCTGTTGTAAGAGCCGCAATGGGGGTTGAACGCGACGGCTACATGGGTAACCCCGAAACAGAGCTCAAAAAAGTTACCGATGTTATTGATGCTGCAATCGACTTGGGTATTTATGTTATTGTTGATTTTCACTCGCACATGGCCGAAAAAAACACCGAAGTTGCTAAAGAGTTTTTTGGCATCATTTCGGAACGATATGGCAAATATCCCAACATTATATACGAAATCTACAACGAACCAATTAGGGTTTCATGGAGCGAAATACTGAAGCCCTATTCAGAAGAAATAATTACTGTAATCAGAAAAAATGCACCAAATAACATTATTGTTTGCGGAACACCTATTTGGTCGCAATTTGTAGATGAAGCAGCCGATGACCCAATCGATGCAGATAATATTGCCTATACGCTGCACTTTTACGCCGGAACCCATGGTGAAGAACTGCGTCAACGTGGCGACACTGCTATTTCGAAAGGACTTTGCCTTTTTGTAACCGAATACGGAACTACCGAAGCGAATGGCGACGGCGATGTTTACGAAAAAGAAACCCGCCAATGGTACAACTGGATGGACAAACACCATATTAGCCATTGCAACTGGTCGGTAGCTGACAAAAACGAAGGCTCAGCTGCACTGATCGAAAATGCCGACTCCTTAGGCGGTTGGACCGAAGACCAAATAAAACCCTCAGGCAAATTCGTAATGGCCGAACTCCTAAAAAAACACAACGAAATGCACCAAATAGAAAACTAATATTTTTATTCACATTCAATGATTTAAGATGATGACAAAAAGAATTGTTCTCTTGTTTGCTGCAATATTGATGTTGAGTTTTGCTCAAGCACAACAACTGCAAAACCCCAAATACACCGACACATCGCTCGATTTCGAAACCCGTGCTCTCGATTTAGTTATGCAAATGACCCTTGAAGAGAAAATTTCGCAATTGGGCAACAATTCCGATGCAATACCTCGCTTAGGTATAAACGAATACGACTGGTGGAACGAATGCCTGCACGGCGTTGCACGAGCCGGAACTGCAACTGTATTTCCGCAAGCCATTGGAATGGCGGCTACTTTCAACACTAAACTAATTTTCGATGTGGCAAACATTATTAGCGACGAAGCTCGTGCCAAACACCACGAAGCACTTCGGAACAACGACTTTGGCCGTTACAAAGGCTTAACATACTGGTCGCCTAACATCAACATTTTCAGGGATCCACGCTGGGGACGAGGTCACGAAACCTATGGCGAAGACCCCTACCTTACCGGACAAATGGGTATTCAATTTGTGCGTGGCTTGCAAGGCGACGACCCCAAATACCTGAAATTGGTTGCAACGGCCAAACATTTTGCCGTACACAACGGCCCCGAACCCGAACGCCATTGGTTCAATGCAGTTCCCAATGCCCGCGATTTATGGGAAACTTACCTGCCCGCTTTTCACGACCTTGTTGTCGATGCAAAAGCTTATTCAGTCATGGGAGCATACAACCGCGTTGATGGCCAATCGGCTTCGGCAAGCTGGTTATTGCTCGAAGATATTCTTCGAAAAGAATGGGGTTTTGATGGCTATGTAGTTTCCGACTGCGGTGCCATTCGAGATATTTATGCCTACCACAAAATTGTGAATTCAGCCGAAGAAGCTGCTGCCGTTGGCCTTCGCCATGGTTGCGACCTCAACTGTGGCGGTGTTTATAAAGAAGCCATGCTCGAAGCTGTAAACAAAGGCCTTATCGACGAAGGTGAAATTGACCGCGCATTGTACCGGCTCATGCTGGCACGTATGAAATTGGGCATGTTCGATCCGCCCGAAATGGTTCCCTACGCACAAATACCCTTTTCGGTTAACGATAGTAAAGATCACGACGAATACGCCTACAAAATGGCACAGGAATCGATGACTTTATTGAAAAACGACGGCATACTTCCGCTTAATAAAAAGAAAATAAAATCGTTAGCTATTCTCGGCCCCAACGCAAAAAGCATCGATGCATTAAGGGCAAATTACTATGGCGATGCTTCGAACCCAGTAACCGTATTCGATGGTTTACAAAAAGCACTTGGCCCTAAGGTTAAAATATATTACAACGAAGCTTGTCAAATTGTTGAGCACGATGAGCCCACTATGCGCCACCAGCTTGTTGAATCGAAATACCTGAGCAGTACCGACCCAAATGGCAATAAAATACAAGGTTTAAGGGGGGAATATTTCAAAGGAGCAGCACTTGAAGGCGAACCTGTTTTAACACAAACCGATGCGGTAATCAGGATGTTTTGGCGTACCGGCTCACCAACAGAAACAGCTGTAGCTCAAGGCATATTAACACCCGAAAATGCGCTCGAAAACGATCATTTTTCGGTTCGTTGGAGCGGAAAACTACTTTCGCCGGGTCAAGGCGAGTACGAATTTGGTGCTTTCTTCGACGATGGTTGCCGAATTTATATCGATGATCAATTAATAATTAACGACTGGTCCGAAAATACTTTCAGACAAGGAATCACAAAATTCAATTTTGAAGAAGACAAAACTTACAATATCAAAATTGAGTATTTCGAAGCAACACAGGATGCCGGCATTATGCTGGTTTGGAAAAAGCTTGAAGAGGAGGAAACTAAGCCTAAAGGTCCGTTTGAACCATCGGCCGAAATGTTGGCCAACGTTAAAAAGGCCGATGTTGCCATTTTTGTTGGTGGCCTCGATGCCAATTGGGAAGGTGAAGAAATGCGCAACCGCCAAGGCATTGATGGGTTCAATGGCGGTGACCGCACAAAAATTGAACTGCCCGAAGTACAGGTTAAAACACTCAAAGCACTTGTAGCCACCGGAACTCCGGTCATTTTTGTGCTTATGGCAGGCAGTGCAATTGCTTTTGATGGTTTAGAAAATGAAATCCCCGGCATCTTAATGGCTTGGTACCCCGGTCAACGTGGTGGCGATGCTGTTGCCGATGTACTACTGGGAAATTATAACCCTGCTGGCCGCCTACCTGTTACTTTTTACACATCGACCAACGAACTTGCTGATTTTACCGACTACAACATGCAAGCAGGCAAAGGCTTCACATACAGGTATTACAAAGGTGAGCCACTCTACCCATTCGGACATGGTTTAAGTTATACCAAATTCGAATATTCCGATTTGCAGATTGACAAGCAAACAGCTACTCCGGATGAAAACATCAATATTTCGTTCAAAATCAAAAACAACGGCAATTACAATGGCGACGAAACAATTCAACTTTATGTCCGCGATATTGAATCGTCAAAACCAATGCCTGTAAAACAATTACGAGCCTTCGAAAGAATTTCGCTGGCAAAAGGCGAAGAAAAAACGGTTTCGTTTATCTTAAAACCGTCAGTCGATTTTCGCTACTACAACAGCATGTTGCGAAAATACATGGTTGAGCCTGGCCAATTCGAAATCCAAATTGGTGCTTCGAGCAGCGACATACGACTAAGAAATACAATTACAGTTCAATAACACACAGCGAAAAAATGATATAAAAGAGGATTCCCCGCCTGGGGAATCCTCTTTTATATTACTGTATTTCAATGCAATAAAAACAATATTCTAAAAAAAACAAGCTAAAGCATTGCAATTACGACAACTATCGTATATATTTGTACGATATAAATCGTAATACAAGAAAAATGGAAATACAAAAGCCAATACCTACTGCTGCCGAATTAGAAATTCTTAATATTTTATGGGACAACGAGCCGCTTACAGTAAAAGAAATACACGAAAAATTGTGCAACTCTAAAGATGTTGGCTATACTACTGCTTTAAAAATAATGCAAAACATGACCATCAAAGGCTTACTTCGACGAGAACCTAACGGAAAAAACCATCTTTATTATACGGTTTTTCCAAAAGAAGAAACACGTGGCAATCTGCTCGATCGTTTCTTGGAATCAACTTTTTCAGGCTCGGCATCGGGCTTGGTGATGCAACTGCTTGGAAACAAAAAAACCAGCACACGCGAAATTGAGGAGATAAAACGCATTATTGATGAAATGGACAAAAAAGAATAATTATGAAGCTAATAGTACAGCATTTTTCACTTGAATTAATAGAAGCTATGGGATGGACAATTGTTCATTCATTGTGGCAAGGAGCTGCAATAGCTTTATTATTGACTATACTCTTGATTCTTTTAAAGAACATGAGTGCCCAAATCAAGTACTTTCTATCATTTGCTGCTCTTTTGGGAATATGTGTTTGGGCTGCTTACACTTTTGTAAATTCTTATCAATATGCCAAAGAAAAACAAGTACTAAAAGAACAAATGGTGTCTGATCCCGGGTATTTAAAATCGGTACTTGACGCCAAAAATTCAAAAACAGCTATAACTGCGAACTATCAAGCTACCATCAACATCAAAACGCTCAAAACACGAGCTTTTTTCCAGCAAAATTTCTATCTTATATTTTCGATATGGATTATTGGAATGGCCATTTTCATTCTTCGTTTGATAACTGGATTATTATACACTCATCGTCTCCGAAAGTACCAAATAAGCCCTATCCCTGAAATATGGATACAAAAGATAGAAGCATTTGCCAAGCAAATGAAACTCAAACGAAAAGTTGAAGCTTTTTTTTCTCCACTAACCAATGTCCCTTTAACACTAGGAACAATTAAACCAATAATATTATTTCCAGTTTCGGCCTTTACAGGTTTAACTTCAAAAGAAATAGAAGCCATTATCGCCCACGAGTTGGCACACGTAATGCGCAACGATTACTTTTTCAATATTGTTCAATCGATTATTGAGCTGGTATTTTTTTATCATCCGGCAGTTTGGTTCATATCACGCCAAATAAGAGTTGAAAGAGAAAATAGCTGTGATAATATTGCAATACAAATAACCGGCGACAAAAATAATTACATTAGAACACTGGCAGCCATGCAAATTAAGCAAACTGTAGCCTTTCACGTATCCTTAGCCTTTAGCGGAAACAAAGGCAGTGTTCTTCACCGCATTAAACGTTTACAAAAACAAATAGCCATGAAAACAAACATTTCAGAAGGATTGATTGCCGCAACGGTAATCATAGTTGGCCTAATACTGGCCTCATTTACTTTTTCTAAAACCTCAAGTGGATTAATAAAAGACTCGTTCGCTGCGAATTCTCAATCAATGAGCTACATTCCCGACCGCGACAGCCTCATGTTAGTAGTTGAAGAAAGAATTGCAAAGGAACAACCCGACGAACAACAATTACATCAACTTGAAAAGGCAATAGAAGTTGCGATTTCGGAAAACGACACTGTACTTTCATCTGAAATTTTGGCCGAAATTGACCGCACCATGCAAGAGATCAATGTTGACAGAATTGTAAAAGAAGCTTTACAAGAAGCAGCTTTTGCCCTTAAAGAGGCCTCTTATGAAGTTGAACAAGCACGCCGGGAGCTGAAAAACGAAAATATCAATCGCGATATGCACGAAGCGTCACGTGAAATAGCTCAAGCACGCCGCGAAGTTGAATACGAAATGCGTCGCGATATGGAAGCCGAAGGAATATCTCCTGAAATTATCGATGCTGCTGTTTCGGCAGCAATTACGGGGCTCGATGTTGCAGCAAATGTTGTAGGAAACCTCGACATTGAAGGAATTGTTTCATCGGCATTAAACGGCGTTTCGGCTGTTTTAGGATCGCTGAGCGAAATTGAATTCGATGATTGCGACTCACAATATTACGATTCAATTCCAACCAACGAACAAAAAACACGAATAAAACAGCTCGAAAAAGAGAAAAAACAACTTCAAAAAGAGCAAGCCGATTTGGAAAAAAGAATAAAAAGGCTCGAAGAAAAACTCGAAGATTTATAATGCACCATATCGAGCAAGTACTTTATCGATAAAATCGTTGTTTGATTGATCGATTACCATGCGTTGCGGATGAGCTTCGAACCACTCAATGGTTTGTTTTATGCCTACTGAGAATGGAATACTTGCAGTAAATTCGGGAACAAAACGTTTAATTTTCGAATTATCGAAAATAACGCTTTGCGACTTATCGCCCAGCAGTCCGCCCCTCATCCAATGCATGCCCATTTGATCGGCTACATCGCAAATAAAATCGGATGCAATATGAACGGCATTCAGCTTCGCACCTGCGGCATTGGCTACAGCTTCGTATATCTGGTTCCATGTTAAAATTTCGTCCGAAGTTATATGAAAGCTGTGCCCAATGGCCTGCTGATGTCCCAAAAGCCCTACAAAACCTTTTGCAAAATCGGCCGAATGAGTAATTGTCCAGAGCGAAGTTCCGTCGCCATGAATAATAATTTTTTTGCCCTGCCTCATTCGCTCAACTATTGTAAAATCGATCCAACTGCCAATGGCAACCGGTATAACCGTTTCGTAGGTTAACGATGGGCGAACAATGGTAATTGGGAAACCGCTGTTTCGAAATTCATTGTTCAGAATCTCTTCACAAGTAATCTTATCGCGCGAGTAATCCCAATAAGGATTGCAAAGTGGTGTCGATTCGGTTATTACCGGATGCCCACCGGGTTTTTGATAGGCCGAAGCCGAGCTGATAAAAATGTACTGTTTTGTTTTTCCTTTAAAAAGAGCAATATCACGTTTAACCTCCTCGGGTTTAAAAGCAATAAAATTCACCACCACATCGAAGTTATGCCCTATCAAAGCCTCGGCAACTTGCTGCGAATTAGCCATATCGGCCACAATAGTTTTTACCCCCGGAATATTCCTTTTGGTAAGCCCCCGGTTTAAATGATACAAATCGATTCCTCTTTCGATGGCCAAACGTGAACTGGCTGTTGAAATATTACCTGTACCACCAATAAACAATACTTTCATACGATAATTGTTAATTTTTTAAGGTCGTATGGAACTCGCATGAAGTATATTATCATCAACTTGGATGTGAATATTTTACATGCTCGTTTCATAGTAAAATGGTTAATAGTAAAAAAAATGAGACTGTCCAATGAATAGACAGTCTCAAAAGTAAGAATATTTTTTTTGAAATTAATAGGCTACTGCAAACAACACACGTTTGTTCGAAGGTTTACCCGAGTAAACACATTTGCCCTCTTCCTCAACCGCATCGAGCGGAATACACCTTATGGTAGCTTTTGTTTCGTCTTTGATAAGCTGCTCGGTTTCGCGGGTTCCGTCCCAATGAGCCGAAATAAATCCGCCTTTATTGGCCAACACCTCTTTAAATTCATCCCAGGTATCAACATTCGTTGTATGCTCTGTTCTGTAGTCGAAGGCCTTTTTATAAATTGTTTGTTGAATAATTTCAAGCAAATTGTCCACATACTGATCAATTCCATCAATATTAACCACTTCCTTGGTCAATAAGTCGCGACGTGCAACTTCAACTGTACCATTTTCCAAATCGCGAGGACCCATTGCTAAACGAACAGGTACACCTTTCAATTCGTACTCGGCAAATTTCCAACCAGGTTTTTTGGCATCGTTATTGTCGAACTTCACCGAAATCCCTTTAGCCTTAAGTTTAGCAACTATCTCGTTGGCCTTAACCGAAATAGCCGCAAGTTGCTCGTCGTTCTTATAAATAGGTACAATAACCACCTGAAAAGGAGCCAGTTTTGGAGGCAGCACCAAGCCATTATCGTCGGAGTGAGCCATCACTAAAGCCCCCATTAACCGAGTTGAAACACCCCACGAGGTAGCCCAAACATAATCGAGTTTACCTTCTTTATTGGCAAATTGAACATCGAATGCTTTTGCAAAGTTTTGACCTAAAAAGTGCGAAGTACCCGATTGTAAAGCTTTACCATCTTGCATCAAAGCTTCAATGGTAAGTGTGTCGAGTGCACCAGCAAAACGTTCGTTTTCCGACTTATGCCCTTTAATTACAGGCATTGCCATAAAGTTTTCGGCAAAATCGGCATAAACATTTACCATTTTGAATGTTTCTTCAATGGCCTCTTCTTTTGTTGCGTGTGCTGTATGTCCTTCTTGCCAAAGGAATTCGGCAGTACGTAAAAACAAGCGGGTACGCATTTCCCAACGCACAACGTTAGCCCATTGGTTACACAAAATAGGTAAATCGCGCCACGATTGTATCCAATTTTTGTAAGTGTTCCAGATAATGGTTTCAGAAGTGGGACGCACAATCAGTTCTTCTTCGAGTTTTGCAGCCGGATCGACCACAACACCATTGCCGTCGGGGTCGTTTTTCAAACGGTAATGAGTTACAACAGCACACTCTTTGGCAAACCCCTCAACGTGATCGGCCTCTTTACTGAAGAACGATTTTGGTATAAACAGCGGAAAATATGCATTTACGTGCCCGGTTTCTTTGAACATACGGTCGAGTTCGGCCTGCATCTTTTCCCATATTGCATAGCCATAAGGCTTAATTACCATGCATCCCCTTACGGCCGAATTCTCAGCTAAATCGGCCTTTACAACCAAATCGTTGTACCACTGAGAATAATTTTCACTTTTCGAAGTTAATTCCTTTGCCATTTTCTATCCTTTGGTATAGTATTTGTTTATTTTTGAACGTATAAAAAAGTTTACAAATAAAGCACAAAAAAACAAAAATATAAAGCCTAAGGAGGACAAGTTATGAAACCTAAAGTAATCATTATCGGATTGGTCGCATTAATTGCAACGGCATGCAGCACCAGCTTGCAAACCGGAAGCACTTACATTGACGACTTATACTACTGGCCCGGAGATAATATCCCCGAAATTAGTAGTGAAGAGCTAACTGCCCTGAGCGAAAGCACACAAACTGGCGACAATACAATTATTGTTAGCGAGCTAGAAGAAGGAACTGACGGCACAAAAACTCTTAACAATTACATTTACGCCGATGAAGAACCATCGTGGTTTAACGATGTACAAGCTTATAACCTTGAAAATATCGAATCGGAAGGTAACGATACCATTTTCTTCACCGATGAAGAAGATGGCTCTTATGTTGTTAACAATTACTACATCGACGACAACTACTCTTATGCCGATCGTATTCGTCGTTTTCACAATCCTTACTATTACGATCCCGACCCATACTGGAACTTAAGTTTCAACTGGGGCTATACCCCTTATTATTCAAGCTGGAGCTACCACTACTGGGATCCATGGTATTACGACAGCTACTGGTACAGGCCGTATTATTCGTATGGAGGCTGGTACGGGTACAACTCATGGTATTCGCCATACTCGTATTGGGGCTTTTCGCCTTACTATTCTTATTACCCGTATTATTACCACCATTATCCGCATCATTACAACAACTACCCTTATTACGCAGGTAAGAAAACCGATTACTACAATGGCGAAAGGCGCTCGAGTCGCCCCAACACTTATAGCGGAGGCGGTGGAGTTCGCACATCTGCTGGCGAAACTTACGCTCGCAGCGGACAAACCACCAACAAATCGGCAACAGTAAGTGGACGCCGTGGCACATCTGGTACCGACAACATTGTTGCTTCGGCTCAAAAATCGGCATCGGCCAATCGCACTGTACCACAAAGCGAAATATTAACCGAAAAACGCAGAAATACCGGAACACGCAACACCGAAAGCAACACAAGAGTTAACACTACTAACAGCAATACCAATCGCAGTACCGGTGTTAGCACAAGTACTGCGCCAAGGGCACGCTCAAGCAGCAATACCAGTTACAGGTCAACTGTTAGCGACACAAAAAGCACAACAACCGGAACACGCAGCTACACACAAAGCTATAACACACCACGTAGCAATACCCGAGCAACATATAACCGCAGCAGCCAAAGCACACAAACAGCTCCAAGCAGCACAAGCCGAAGTACAAGCCGCAGTTATACCATTCCGTCAACAAGCAGTTCGTCGCGCAGCTACACCGCACCATCGAGCAGTTCAAGCCGTTCGGGAAGCAGTTCAAGCTACAAAAGCAGCCCATCGAGCAGTTCAAGTAGCCGCAGCTACCAACCAAGCAGCAGCTCATCATCGAGGAGCAGCCGTAGTAGCAGCAGCTATTCAGCACCATCGCGAAGCAGCTCAAGCAGCAGTTACTCAAGCGGTAGCAGCTCACGAAGCAGCTATTCAAGCGGAAGCAGCTCAAGCTCGTACAGTTCGGGTAGCAGCTCATCGGGTAGCCGTAGCTCATCGTCGTCATCATCATCATCGTCGGGTGGCAGACGTTAATTCATGTTGACCTGCATACATTAATAATTAAGTATTAAACGCATTAACCACATAGTCATGAAACGTAATATATTAATTATAATAGCACTACTAAGTTTAAATATTGCTTCGGCACAAGACTTTTTCAATGCACTGCGATATTCACAAACTGAATACGGCGGATCGGCTCGATCGATGGCCATGGGTAGTGCCTTTGGTGCCTTAGGCGGCGATTTTGCTTCGGCAAGCATTAACCCTGCAGGTTTGGGCTTTTATCGATCGAATGAATTTGCATTTACTCCTTCGCTCAATATTAACCAAATTAACTCGTCGTATTTAGGCAATAACGAATCAGAAGACAGGTACCGTGCGGTAATCAGCAACCTTAGCTATGTAGCTACCGTTAACACCAACTCGAACAGCGGACTTGTAAGCATTAGTTTTGGTGCCGGCCTCAACAGGCTTAAAAATTTTCATTCAAACTCGTACATACAGGGCTTCGATGCCCAAACATCGTTGCTTAGTTATTATACCGATTATGCCAATGACATAGGAAATCCGGAAAGCTTTAACGGACATTACGAGGGGCTTGTATGGGACACCTGGCTTATTGATGAAGATCCCGATCCAAATGTTATTGAAGGCGTTTATTATAACGATTTAACCGACTATACCGACTACGAAATTTACGACAGCAACAATAACCTTTTGGGCATTGGATACGAAGCTACCGGCATTAGGGCACATCAACAAAAACGTATCAGCAGCCGCAAAGGCTATATAGATGAATACTTAATGTCGGTTGGTTTAAACATTAACCATAAATTATACATGGGGGCATCGTTGGGCTTAACCGATCTGAATTATCAAACAAGTGTTATTTATTCCGAAATCGACAACTTAAATAAAAGCGATTACTTGAACGACTATAAAATTAATACCGAAACCACAGAATCGGGTGTTGGTGTCAATTTCAAAACAGGTTTAATTTACCGTCCGTTTAAATCGTTAAGGTTAGGTGCTTCTTTCCACACACCTACATTTTACGAAATGACCTTTTATGAAGAAAAAACGGTAAAAGCACATTACGATCAGGCTATAGGCAACGAAGAATTAGGATTTAAAAACAACTGGGAATCTAGCAATTCAATCAGATACAATTACAATCTGGCAACACCATCAAAGATTAACCTGAGCGCAGCCTACAGTTTATCAGACAAAGCCCTGTTCAGTGTCGATTATGAAATGGTGAACTATGCAAAAGCAAAAATAAGAGAATCCGGCGACGGATATGATTACTCCGATCAGAATTCAGACATAAACAATGCACTTAAAGCAACCGGCAATTTACGTTTTGGTACCGAAGTGCGAGTATCGCCCAACATTAGCCTTCGTGGTGGTTTTAATTATTTCGGCAATCCATGGCAATCAAAGTTCGAATACCGCGATGGCAGCAGTATCGACATTGCTAACAGCAACGATACCTACATGGCCTACACCGGAGGTTTCGGATACAGGCAAAAACACTTTTTTATCGATTTTGCATACCGGCTCAACCAACTCAGCTATGTCGAAAAAGTGCACGAGATTTTATATACCAATCCGAACAACGGAAGTGCATTGGCTAACATCAACGAATTCAACCACCAAGCAACAATTACTTTAGGTTTTCGTTTTTAATTAAGAAATAAATGCAATTTAGGAGGGGGGAAGCCCTTCCTAAATTGTATTTAAATAACAAGTAACCCACTTGAATTTTAAAAACTGAAAACTATGAATTTAACTGAAAACATTGAATACCAAACTGCTCAAATGTTCTTCGAACAAGCCGAGAGAAACGGTCTTAAACTCATTCCTGGCAACCTCGATGCCAACTTGTGGCTCCACAAAGAAAACATCAATCTCGATTTTGTAATTGAAACTGCCAAGCAATTTAACGATTCCCGG
Organism: Prolixibacteraceae bacterium; assembly: GCA_016933815.1. Classification (GTDB taxonomy): domain Bacteria; phylum Bacteroidota; class Bacteroidia; order Bacteroidales; family Prolixibacteraceae; genus Roseimarinus. The sequence goes on along the minus strand of JAFGAF010000104.1, from coordinate 19,784 downwards.
ATTTTCATCATATCGAAAGGACTCAATAAAGGCTTCTATATTTATTCTAAAATAAAACAGAACTGTTTAAAATTAATATCGTCAACTGTAGAATTTAGTCAGCCTGTTTCAGTTTGATTTATTATTTTTGAATAATATTTCAAACATCTTTATGAACATTGAAACAACAACAGATCCGATAGGGCAAGCAATTTCAAACTATTTTTATTCAAACGACAATACTCCAATTATCGTTTCATCGTCGGTAGTTGACGATGAAGAACTACCCCCCGAATATTTCTTTCGCAATTACAAAAACATGCCAATGCTTGAACGCTTGGCGCTAAAAAAATGCAAGGGCAAAATTCTCGATGTTGGCGCCGGAGCTGGATCTCATGCATTATGGCTGCAAAAACAAGGCTTCGAAGTTTCAGCCCTCGAAATATCGTTGCCTTGTTGCGAAGTGATGAAAAACCGTGGCATTAAAGAAGTTATCAACAGCGACATCATGCTTTTTTCAGGCAAGCAATTCGATACAATTTTACTATTAATGAATGGCATTGGAATTGCCGGCACCCCAAACGGGCTCATCAATTTATTAACACATCTGAAAAAAATGTTAAATCAAGGCGGAAAAATTTTGCTCGATTCATCCGATTTGATTTATCTTTACGAGCAAGATGACGGTTCGTTTATGCTCGACATCAACGCAGAAACTTACTATGGCGAAATCGATTATCAATTAAGCTACAAGCACATAAATGGCAAACCATTCTCGTGGTTATTTGCCGACCATGTTTTTTTAAGCGATATTGCCGAAAGCTGCGGATATAAAACAAAAATTATTGAATACGGACCCCATTACGATTATTTGGCAGAACTAACAATAATGTAAAAAACGCAATTATGAATTACCGCAATCTCACCAACACCGAAATTGAACAATTAAAACAACAAATGTGTACGTGCGACGAATGGAGCAATATATTTGTAGCACCCGACTTTAACACCGAAACAATATTTAACGTGCACTTTAACGGTGTAATACAAATAGCCTCTCAAACTGCTACCATCAAATTATACGGAGGCATAAAACGCAAAGCAGGCATCTATAATTCAACCCTGCACAATTGCAGTATTGGAGAGAACTGTTTTATCAACTATGTCAAAAATCACATTTCGAATTACAACATTGGCAACAATGTAATTATCAATAATGTACAACTAATTGCCAACGATGGTGAAAGTCATTTTGGTAATGCCCAAAAAGTTGCAGTACTCGATGAATCGGGCGGCCGCGAGATTTTGATATACGATCAACTATCTGCTCCACTGGCCTACATAATGACATTATATCGACACAGACCTGAACTAATACAAAAACTCGAATCCTTAATAAATGAATATGCCAACCAAAAAGCTTTTAAACGCGGACACATTGGCAACAACAGCACTATAACCAATACCGGTGCCATAAAAAATGTATGGATTGGCGACGAGGTTTATATCGAAGGAGCCCGATTAATCGAAAATGGTTCGATAAACAGCAACCACGAAGCCCCCGTAAAAATTGGCAACGATGTGATAATGAAAGATTTTATTATTCAATCGGGCTCGTCGGTTGTCGAAGGCGTTATTGTAAGCAAATGCTATATTGGGCAGGGATGCGAACTGGGCAAAGGTTATTCAGCCGAGAATTCGGTATTTTTTGCCAACTGCCAAGGTTTCCATGGCGAAGCTTGTTCAATATTTGCAGGTCCCTACACTGTTACCCACCACAAATCAACCCTACTGATTGCCGGCATGTATTCTTTTCTAAACGCCGGTTCAGGATCGAACCAAAGCAACCACATGTACAAGCTCGGCCCAATACACCAAGGCATAGTTGAGCGCGGATCGAAAACCACCAGCGACTCGTATCTGCTTTGGCCGGCCAAAATTGGACCTTTCACATTGGTAATGGGTCGCCATTATAAAAATTCCGACACATCAAACCTTCCGTTCTCATACCTTATTGAAGCCAACGACAAATCGTGGCTTGCACCTGCCGTAAACCTCAGGAGTGTGGGAACCATTCGCGATGCAATGAAATGGCCAAAGCGCGACAAACGAGCCGACAGTAACAAAATCGACAGTATTAACTTCAACTTGCTAAGCCCTTTCACCATCCAAAAAATGGTAAAAGCAATAGAAATACTCGATACCCTTAAAAAAGTTTCGGGCGAAGCTTCCAATGAATATATTTATCAAAACACCTCAATTACCGACAACTCACTTCGTCGCGGAATGAAGCTCTACAACATGGGCATCGATAAATTTTTAGGGAACTCGGTAATTACCCACATCAACGGAAAAGAATTTAAGTCGGTTGAAGAACTTCGCAATTATCTGAAACCCAACTCCGATGTTGGTAAAGGTGAATGGATTGACCTTGCAGGCCTTATTGCACCCAAAAGTGAAATAGAAAAAATGTTGAGCGATATCGAAAACAACAAACTGAACAATTTGACCGATATTGAAAATTTTCTCAAGAAATTACACCAATCGTACTACGACATAGAGTGGAACTGGTCGGCGGGCTTACTGGAAAAACGCATGGGAAAAACAATCGACGAAATAACACCGGCCGATCTGGTTAAACTGGTTGAGCGATGGAGAGAAAGCGTAATTGAACTCGACAAAATGTTGTACGAAGATGCCAAAAAAGAATTCCAACTTAGTGCCATGACCGGCTTTGGAAGCGATGGCGATGCAAAAACCAAAATGGCCGACTTTGAAATGGTAAGGGGCAAATTCGAAACAAATAGTTTTGTTAGCGAAATTCTTACTCACATCGAAAAGAAAACCCAACTTGGCGAAAGGGCTATTGCGCAAATAAAAGCATGCTGCAATAAAAATTAAACTTACGCTTAATACTCTTTTTGTTTTAATGAAAAAACAAATAGGCCACAAATATTGCAGCTAAAATACCTGCAAAATCGGCTATTAAACCACATGCAAGGGCATGTCTTGTTCGTTTTATACCAACCGAGCCAAAATAAACGGCCAAAACATAAAAAGTAGTATCGGTTGAACCTTGAAACACCGAAGCCAAACGACCTACAAACGAATCGGCTCCATGCGTGTTCATGGCATCAATCATCATACCGCGGGCACCACTACCACTTAACGGTTTCATTAAAGCAGTTGGAAGCGCATCAACAAAATCTGTATTAAAACCAAACCAAGCAACAATGCTACCAATTCCGCCAACCAAATAATCCATTGCCCCCGATGCCCTGAATACACCAATAGCCACCAATATGGCCACCAAATAAGGAATTATTTTAATTGCCACCTTAAACCCATCTTTAGCACCCTCGATAAACGCCTCGTAAACATTTTGCTTTTTGTGCAATGCCAACAAAATAAAACTAACAATAAGCGTAAAAATTATTACGCTGCTGGCCACACCCGAAATGCGCTCAATTTGCTCCTGCCCTAATGTTGAAAAATACCAAATCAAACCAACAACAAATGCAGACAAACCACCTAACCAGGACAAAATCACCTTATTAAACAAGTTAATTCGCTGATAAATAGATACAGATATCAACCCAGCTAAAGTTGAAAAAAATGTTGCAATAAGTAATGGAATAAATATGTCGGTTGGATTAACTGCACCAAGTTGCGCACGATATACCATTATTGAAACCGGAATAACAGTTAAACCCGAAGTATTTAAAACCATAAACATTATTTGGGCGTTCGATGCTGTGTCCTTTTTGGGGTTCGACTCCTGCATTTCTTTCATTGCCTGCAAGCCCATGGGCGTAGCTGCATTATCGAGGTTAAGCATGTTTGCTGCAATATTCATGCTTATTGCACCATATGCCGGGTGGTTTTTGCCCAACTCGGGGAAAATTTTTTCAAAGAAAGGACCAATAATTCTCGATAAGATGGCAACGATGCCCCCTTTTTCGCCAATTTTCATTATGCCCATCCACAATGTAAGTACTCCGGTAAGTCCTAACGATATTTCAAAACCGGTTTTAGCCATATCGAAAGTGGCAGTAAGCATTTGCTGAAAAACAACATAATCGGCAAAAAAAACCAGTTTTACCAAAGCGACAACAAAAGCGATCAGAAAAAAAGCAATCCAAATATAATTTAAAGCCATATTTTTTTGTGTTTTGATGCGCAAGCAAAGCCAAGCATCTAAGTATTGACCAAAACTAATAAATTTTAAACTTTTTCGTTATTTAAGAATGAATTTGGGCAAACAAAAAATTAACTTTGGCTCGAAATAAAGAAATTACTCATAATGAACAAACTCAAATTTCTAATACTCCTGATTCTTCTTTTAACTGGCACATTAGCTCAATCATTTGCTCAATCGCCAATTAAATTCAGCATTGCAATGGGCAGTACCCTACCCTTAGGTCAATTTAAAAGCTACAATAACACAAATTACGATGCTGGCTTTGCACAACAAGGCTTTACCCTGACTTTCGATGGTGATTACTACCTTCACAACAGGTTTGCCCTTACAGGGCGCTTCCATTTTGGCTCGGCTCCAATCAATAAAAGCGAAGGATACAATTGGACCAAATCGGTTTTGGGTGAATATTTTAACGATGATTCCTTGATTTATAGCTCGGGGTTTTGGCAATGGTCGGCTCCTTTGGTAGGTGCAAAATACAACTACCCAATAATTATCAACAAGTTTTATATCGAAGCAGGGGTTTACAGCGGTTTAAACATATCAACCATCCCTACGCTATATATGGAAATTACTGACAGTGAAAACAAACGCACCATATTTTCGCAAAACCTTTCAAAAACAAACTACTCAGTACCAATAATGACCGATTTAGCATTGAGGCTTGAAATAAACAAGAACATTCAATTTAAAATACAAGCAAGCTATTACCGTTCAGCATCAAAACACAAACACGTTAGCTACTACGTTAACGAAAACTCAACAAGCCTGAACGAAGAAATCAACAATATCGATCACAACATAAAAATTGAGGCACTCAGTTTTTCGGCAGGTTTAATTTACACACTTACAAACCCCTAATACTACTTACCAATTTGATACGAATCGGCATCATCGATTCAATCAATTTTGGTAAATTTGCAACGCTAAAAAGAAACGAGCATAAGTAACAAGGAAAAATTACATGGCAGAAAAAAAACAACAAAATACTAAAAAGAAAGCAACACAAAAACCTACTAACAATTCGAAACCAAAAGTGAACAGCGGCAAAAAACTACAATACCGTTTAGTTTTTGGTTTTGCATTATTAGCCATTTCAATTTATTTGTTCTTTGCTTTTAGCAGCTTTTTAATTAACGCCGAAGCCGATCAAAGCAAGTTCTCGCTAAATTGGTGGAAATTTGTTCGCGATCCAAACATTAAAGTTGAAAACATAACTGGTAAAACAGGAGCATGGATTGCCGATATTTTCATTAATCGCTGGTTTGGTATTCCATCGTTTTTGTTTTTGTATTTAAGCGTATTATATGGTTTTAAGCTTTTAAACAGACCAATCAAAAATCTTTACGGAAAAACTTTAAAATCGCTGCTTCTTGTTATATGGCTATCGGTTACATTAGGTTACATCTTTGGCAATTTTTACGAAAAATTGCACATATACCCCGGTGGCAATTACGGCTTTCATATCTCACTGTGGCTCAATTCATTTGTTGGTAAAGTCGGTACTTTTTTTATTCTTCTGCTGGCCTTACTAGCATATCTGGTATTTGCCATTGAAGGTTTTGTTCAATTATTTGTTAAATCCGATAAACCAAAACCCAACCCCGAAGGCAGCTTAATTGACAGCAAAAGCGTTGAAACCCTTTCCGATAATTATGACGATAAGCCTACTAAGGTAATCTTAGAGGAAAACGACAATCAATTACCCGACAACTTCGAAGACGAGTTTGAAATTGAACGCGAAGAAAAAAACACAAACCTAAATGCAAAACAAAATGAAACAATTAACACTTCAGTTGATGACAATACCGACACACAAATTGAAACAAAAACTATAGCGCCTGAAAACGAAGCCGAAGATGTTGAAATGACTGTTGAGAAAAAAGAAGAACTGATTGGCGAATACGAAAACCAACCAATGGAGGACTATGATCCTACACTCGACCTTTCGCATTATGAATATCCTCCAATTGACTTACTCGAAGATTATTCACACTTAAAAAACGAAGTAAGCGATGAAGAACTAAAAGAAAATCGAAACAAAATTGTAGAAACACTCCGAAACTTCAAAATTGAAATAACCAAAATTAAAGCCACCATTGGGCCAACGGTTACACTTTACGAAATTGTTCCGGCACAAGGCATCCGAATTTCAAAAATTAAAAACCTCGAAGACGACATTGCCCTGAGCCTTTCGGCACTCGGCATACGTATTATTGCCCCAATTCCGGGCAGGGGCACCATTGGTATCGAAGTTCCCAACCGAAATCCGCAAGTAGTATCGATGCGTTCAATTGTTGCATCGAAAAAGTTTCAGGAAACAACAGCTGAGCTGCCCGTTGTTATGGGACGCACCATTTCGAATGAAACATTTTTGTTCGATTTAACCAAAATGCCCCACATGTTGGTTGCCGGTGCTACCGGCCAAGGTAAATCGGTTGGATTAAATGCAATTATCACATCGATATTATTCAAAAAGCACCCATCGCAGGTGAAATTTGTTTTTATCGATCCCAAAAAAGTTGAATTAAACCTGTATTCGTCAATCGAAAAGCACTTTTTGGCCAAATTACCCGATGCCGAAGAAGCAATTATTACCGATGTTGAAAAGGTGAAAGCCACTTTAAACTCGGTAGGCATTGAAATGGACAGCCGCTACGACTTGCTCAAGACAGCCCACACTCGAAACATTAAAGAATACAATAAAAAATTTATTGAACGTAAACTAAACCCCGAAAAAGGGCATCGTTTTTTACCATATATTATTGTTGTAATTGACGAATTTGCCGACCTTATTATGACTGCCGGCAAAGAAATTGAATTACCCATTGCACGTATTGCCCAGCTTGCTAGGGCCGTGGGCATACACATGGTAATTGCCACTCAACGCCCATCGGCCAATATCATTACAGGTATAATAAAAGCAAACTTCCCCTCACGCATTGCCTTTAAAGTTGCGTCGATGATTGACTCACGTACAATTCTCGATCAATCGGGAGCCAACCAATTAATTGGAAAGGGCGACATGCTTTTTGCCGCCGGCAGTGAGCTTATACGCTTACAATGTGCATTTGTTGACACACCCGAAGTTGAAAATATCTGCGCACATATAGCCAAACAGCAATCCTACCCCACGGCGTTCTTATTACCCGAATATGTTGGCGACGAAAGCGATGCTCCCGGCTCGGTCGATCTGAACAACCGCGATGAATATTTCGACGATGCAGCACGACTTGTAGTGCTTAATCAACAAGGGTCAACATCGATGATACAACGCAAATTCTCAATCGGGTACAACAGGGCAGGCCGAATTATGGATCAGCTCGAAGCAGCCGGAATAGTTGGTCCTGCCGATGGAAGTAAAGCCCGAAAAGTATTATTATACGACGAATATAGTTTGGAACAATTATTGAACACGCTTTGAAAAAATTCGAAAACAATGAAAAAAATACTCATTTTACTGATTAGCATTTTAACCCTGGTGCAAACAAATGCACAAATCGATCAAAAAGCAAAAAATATACTCGATCAGGTTTCTGAAAAAACCAGAAAATACAATAGCATAACCAGTGACTTTGATTTTATTATGGAAAACACCGAAGTTGACCTTAAAGAATCAAACAAAGGAAACCTTGTTTTGCAAAACGATAAATTCGCATTAAAAGTAAGCGGAATTGAATTGATCAGTAACGGAATCGACCAATGGACATACATCGAAGATGCCAATGAAGTAAGCATTAGCGAAGCCAATTTCGACGAAGAAGGCATGATAAACCCTGCTACAATTTTCACCATTTACGAAGAAGGATTCGACTATTCATTTTTAGGCGAAGCCAACGAAAATGGCAAACAAATTTATAAAATTGACCTTCAGCCTACCGAGGTAAAAGACTTTACGCGCATCATTATTAATATCGATAAAAACAAGCTGCAAATATGCACTGCAACAATGTTTGGCACCGATGGCAACAAATACACAATTGCCATTAAAAATATGGAAACGAGTAAAACATACCCCGAAAGTTTTTTCACTTTCGACGCGAAAAAGCACCCCGGGGTAACCGTTATCGATATGCGTTAAACTAAAAAGCTCTCGAGACCTAAACGGTACGAATCAAGCCCAAAGCCCATTATACTGCCTCGGCATACAGGCCCAATTACCGATTCGTGCCTAAAACTTTCGCGGGTTAAGATATTCGAAATATGCACCTCAACCACAGGTGTTTTTATGCCCGAAATAGCATCACGAATGGCTATCGAAGTATGGGTGTAAGCTCCGGCATTAATAATTATCCCATTGTATGAAAATCCCGTTTGATGCAGCTTATCAATTATTTCACCTTCGATGTTCGATTGGTAATATTCAATATCAATATCGGGATATTTATCTTTCAATAATTTGAGATATGTTTCGAAGCTGGAATCGCCGTAAATACTCTTTTCACGAACCCCTAATAAATTTAAATTTGGACCATTTATGATAATAACTTTCATTTTAATTTTTTTTTAGTAACTTGCTCAACAATAATATAAAAAATTTTAAAACAATTAATAAAAAATTATAAACTTTGCAGAACTTATTAAAAAGAATTTTGTTAAAGTTAGTAAACAAATAAATTTAGTTATATGAAATGGGAAGACAGCATTAAAGGATTTGAAGAGTATTTGCGACTTGAGAAAGGATTATCGCAAAACTCAATTAACGCTTACATAAACGACATCAACAAGTTAAGCGAGTTTTTACGTAATACTTTTAAAGGAATTACTCCTAATAAAGTTAAATTGCAGCATCTGAAAGATTTCCTTGAGATGTTAAATAAAAAGGGAGTAAGCCCTCGTACGCAAGCACGTACTATTTCGGGTATTAAATCTTTCTTTAAGTTTTTATTAATCGAAGAAAAAATCAACAGCGACCCAACATCGCTGCTTGAATCGCCAAAAATTGGCCGTAAGTTACCCGATGTACTCAGCACCGAACAAATCAATTCAATGATCGATGCTATTGACAACGATAAACCCGAAGGTCAGCGTAACAAGGCTATTCTCGAAATACTTTACAGCTGCGGCCTTAGGGTATCTGAATTGGTTAGCGTAAAAGTTAGCAACCTTTTCTTCGACGAAGGTTACATTAAAGTTGAAGGCAAAGCCGGTAAAGAAAGACTTATTCCAATCAGCATCAAAGCTGCCGACGAAATCACCAAGTATATCGAAGAATACCGCTCGAAATTAAAAATCGGACGTGGTTCTGAAGATATTTTGTTCCTAAATCGTCGTGGACACAGCCTGAGCAGAGTAATGATTTTCACTATCATTAAAAGCTTGGCCGAAAAAGTTGGCTTAGACAAAAAGATCAGCCCGCACACTTTCAGGCATTCATTTGCTACCCATTTAATTGAAGGTGGTGCCGATTTGAGGGTTGTTCAGGAAATGCTCGGACACGAGTCGATTCTTACTACCGAAATTTACACACACCTCGACCGCGATTACTTAAAAGATGCAATTAACAAATTTCATCCCAGGTCGTAAACAGTAAAAACAGATAATTTATTGATACAAATAACGAGAGTAACTATTTTTAGTTACTCTTGTTGTTTTTCGAAGAAACTGAAATGAACTTTACCGTACTTGCGCAACTCAACAAATCCTTCAACTTTACTAAATTGATAATTGGCAGGATGTTCCACAATTAACAATCCATTTTTATTTAAAAGAGATCCCTTCAATATTAAGGCAGGTAACTCACCCAATTGCGGATGATCGTAAGGTGGGTCGGCAAATATTAAATCGTATGAATTTTTTTCTTGTTTGATAAACCTAAAAACATCCGACCGGTAAACCTTTGCCTTTTCGCCCAAAGCATTAATAACCGATTTGATAAATTGGACGTGCTTAAATTGAAGTTCAATTAAAGTGATGTCTCTTGTTCCACGCGATAAAAATTCGTAGGCGATACTGCCTGTTCCCGAAAACAGATCCAACACTTTAATATCCTCAAAATCGATACGATTAGTAAGAATATTAAACAAGCTTTCTTTGGCAATATCGGTTGTAGGCCTTGCCTCAAAACTTTTGCCCGGATTAAATATACGCCCTTTGTACTTACCGCCTACTATTCGCATAACAACAATTCAAATAGTTCAACATAACGATGTTGACTCTCATTCATCAACAAGTAACTGATATTATAATCGGAAGCATATTCGGCAAACCTTATTTTTTCAAAATAGTTTTTAAGCATATAAATTAAGCTGTCGGCCCTGTTAACTTTACCTAAAAGCAAAACTTCTGTTTTCAGGTTATCGTTAAAGTTCCCTATTAAATTAAGAATATAATACAAGGCGTCTGTTTCATTCTGAATAAAAAAAGAATTATAAGCTTCAATTTTGCTTCCTTGTTTTACAAAGAGCATAATATTGTGCCCAGAAACCGAAATACACAATACCCTGCCTGAAACACTTAAATTTTTTGAATAATTATATACCGGACAAAGCGACGAATAATACTCAATATTTGGATAAAACTTATCGAGTATCTCTTTTACAATTTTTGGCAACGAGAAAACTACAATTAACTCGTTATCAATTGGTTTAATAAATAAAGCATCGTCGCGTTCGGTTTGGTGCGAAAAATCATGCAAAATATTTTTCATCGATACATCGGCCAATGCTTTTGGAGCTAGGGTAATTTTGTTATTTGAGAAATAAGCTTTTACCTTTTTAAAACTGCTCAATAAAAACGATTCGTTATTAATTATTGATTGAATCGAATTTTTCAATACAATTGGAGCAGTTGCCACAAAAGAATATTCCGAAGCAACAATTATTTTTTTAACAACAGGATCGAAAATAGCAAAAGAAAATCCATCCAGCGCAAACTGGATGGATAAATTATAATTGTTACAATTATTTAAATCGAAAGTTTCGTCGATATACCTCGATAATAATTCCATTAGAAATATTATTCCCAGTTACCTACGTTGTTGTTTGGTTCTTCAACTGAACCTACTTTTAGCCCCGGATAACGATTATTTTTTCTGCGTTGTTCGTTCAAGTTTATTATTTGTTGTTTGTAATCGTCTTCGAGTTCGGCTAAAATTAAATTATTATGAGCACGTGCTTCGAAAACAGGTACCTTAACTCCCGAACCTGTGGTAATAATAGTTTGACGCAACCAAAATTTTTCGCCACCCGACTCAGGAATAATTGGAAGTTGATCAACATTGTAGTCGGTACCAAAAACTTCTTCCAGAACACTAACCTTAATCGTATCACGAATTATAAGCCCTTTTTTCATTGCGGCTTTTTCATCCAATCCGGCTTCGATCATACTATCGGTTAACATACCAATTTTTCTAATTTTTGGAATTGAATCGGTTTTAACAAAAGTTACCAACGAATCCCAATCGCCACAAAACTGGCCATTTACATCTTTAAAAGCCAACTGTGCTTTTCTGATATCGATAAGGTTTTCAACCACTTCTTCGTATCTTGCTTTACGTTCCTTTTCAAAATCGATAGGAGTTTTAATGGTATCCCATAACATATAGGCCAAGAATACGACAATTGCTATTAATACAATTTGAATTAAAATTCGTTTCATTTATTTAAATTTTTAAGTTTTGCGATCTTTGTCTGCAAATTTATAAAAAAAATCAGATTATGTTTCCCCATAAAAATTAATTTAGTGGAATATGTTTGAAAAGAAATTAACACAAATAATAGGCCAATCTTTAAACCACACCCCAACTCCGGGGCAGAGTAAGGCTATTGAGCAAATTTCATCATTTTTATTTAACGAAAACCAATATGCAATCTTTATGCTCAAGGGCTATGCAGGAACTGGTAAAACGCTACTTGTGAGCACATTGGTAAACGTATTGAAACAATTTAAAGTAAACACCGAACTTTTAGCGCCAACCGGAAGAGCAGCTAAAGTTCTTTCGCAATATGCAAACCAGGCAGCTTACACTATTCACAAAAAAATTTACAGGCAAATGTCTTCATCCGATGGATTGGGGCACTTTCAATTAAATTATAATAAAGCATCGAATACCGTTTTTATTGTCGACGAAGCTTCGATGATTGCAAATGCTGCCCCCGACCAATCGATTTTTGGTAGCGGAAGATTGCTCGACGATTTAATAGAATATGTTTACAACGGGAAAAACTGCCGTTTAATGCTTGTGGGCGACACGGCACAGCTTCCTCCTGTTGGGCTTAACATTAGCCCGGCACTCGATCCCAAAGTAATTGAAGAGTACAACATGGATGTTTTGGTAGCAAATTTGAACGATGTTGTCAGGCAGTCGCAATCGTCGGGCATATTAAGTAACGCTACTGCTATACGGCAAATCATTTCAGGGGGAAATACCATGCAATTCTTTCAAATTGAACTCGAAGGGCATACCGACATACAACGCATTGGCGGCGAAGACCTGATAGAAACAATAAGTACCTGCTACGATAAATACGGCGAATCGGAAACCATAGTGGTTACCCGAAGCAATAAAAGGGCAAACCGCTTTAACGAAGGCATTCGGAGAACCATTCTTTGGCGCGAATCGGAGTTGTCGCAAGGCGATTTACTTATGATTGTTAAAAACAATTACCACTGGACCGATGGAGAAGGGAAAATTGATTTTATTGCCAACGGAGATATTGCACGTGTTGCAAAAATTTATAAAACAGAAGAATTGTACGGCTACAGATTTGCTAATGTAACACTTCAATTTATCGATTACGACAATATTGAGCTCGAATGTAAAATTTTTATCGACACCCTTACAATTGAAGCACCTGCTTTTGGCAATAACGATAATCAAAAACTTTACAATGCCATACAAGAAGATTATCAACACATTACAAGTAAGAAAAAACGATGGGAAGAAATAAAAAAAGATCCCTATTTCAATGCACTGCAAGTTAAATTTGCTTATGCTGTTACTTGCCATAAAGCACAAGGTGGACAATGGGAAGCCGTTTTTGTCGATCACGGGTATTTAACCGAGGACATGCTAAATATTGAATACATGCGCTGGTTTTACACTGCATTTACCCGCCCAAAAACAAAACTCTTTTTGGTTAATTTCGATAAAAAATTCTTTGAAGAAAACACAGAAAATAACGAATGGGATTAACAAAGACTGACAATAAAATTAAAAACTAAACCAATCTTTTTTGAGGTATCTGAATTACCATTCCTTCGTTTGCAGCGGTGCAGTTTTCGAACACTTCACGAGCTTCGTTCAACAATTTATCGATGTTTTTGTATCTCGATGAAAAGTGCCCAATAAGCAAATGCCCTGCATTCGACATTTTGGCCATTTGAGCTGCCTGATGAGCTGTTGAATGATAAGTTTCGGCGGCTCGTTTCTGGTTCGTTTTATCGAATGTTGCTTCGTGATACAATAAATCAACATTTTCAAATAATTCGCTCAGTTCGGGCATAAATGCAGTATCGGTACAAAATGCATAGCTTCGTTGCTTCATTGCCGGCAAAGTAAGTTCACTGTTAGGTATTACTTGCTGGTTTTGATCAATATAATCAGCTCCTTTTTTTATATTGTATATTTGGGTTAAAGGGACCTGATATTTTTCGAGTTGTTCTTTTCTAACATTCAAATCGCTTGGTGCTTCGGTAAAAAGAAATGCACAACAAGGGAACCGATGTTGAACGGGAATCGACATTACTTTTACAACTTTGTTATCGAGAATTATTTCGCTGCGTTTAAAGTTCAATGGGTGCCAAATAATTTTATAACTGAGCTCATCGCCCATCATATCGATTTGAGGCTTGAGTAAATCGGGCAACATCGAATGCGAATAAATGTGCAAATCGGTTTTCCGGCCAAGCAATAAATACGATGTAATTAGCCCTATTAATCCAAAGTAGTGGTCGCCATGCAAATGCGAAATAAAAATGTGTTCGATACGCGAAAACTTTACACCATACTTTCGCATTTGGTTTTGAGTACCTTCGCCACAGTCGATTAAAAAAAACCGCTCACGTACATTAAGTACATGAGCGGTATGGTATCGTTGCGAAGTTGGTAATGCTGAGCCTGTTCCCAATATGGTTATTTCAAAAGGTATCATTAACGAAAATGGTTTTCATTAAATGCTTACCCATTAACAACACTTTCCATATGAGCCTCGGCTTCATCAATGCTTCCCTTAATATTTAATATTGTATCGAGAAGCGAGATTTTAATCAGACTATCAACTTCGGGCTGTAAACCGGTTAATACGAAATTGCCTTCGAGTTGCTCGCATAAACGATTGGCCACAAGAATAGCACTTAACCCCGACGAGTCGCAATATTCGCAACTATTCATGTTGAGAATAATATTTTTAACCCCATCGTTTGTTAGCAACACAAACTCCGATTTCAAATCGGGTGCATTAACAGTATTGAGTTTTACCGAAGTGGTTGTTACAACAACGTACTTCTCTTTCTTTTCTATTGTGTAATCCATAATGCGAACAAGGTACAAATTTCGACATTAAAATTCCAGACAAAATTTCTATTTTTTTGCTTTTTCTTCTTTTTCCATCTGAGATTTCAAAGCAGCCAATTCAGAAATGTCGCCTAAAGTAGTTACCTCAATGTTGTCGCTAACATTTTTCATTGCTTTTGCAGTTTGTTGTGCTTGCGACTTTTTGGTGTCTTTCTCGTCGGCACGTTTTACATCTTCCCATACACGTGAGTGCGATAAGATAATGCGTTTAGCCGATTTTGAGAATTCGATAACTTTGAACGGAAGTTTGTCTTCAACTTTTACACTCGATCCGTCTTCTTTAGTAAGATGACGTGGAGTAGCAAAACCTTCAACACCGTATGGTAAGGCAACTACTGCTCCTTTATCGAACAATTCGATGATGGTACCTTCGTGAACAGAGTCGAGTACAAAAATTGTTTCGAAAACATCCCATGGGTTTTCTTCCAATTGTTTGTGTCCGAGGCTCAACCTGCGATTTTCCTTGTCGATATCGAGAACTACCACTTCAATTTCGCTACCAATTGCAGTAAACTCCGATGGGTGTTTTACTTTTTTGGTCCAGCTAAGATCGCTGATGTGAATCAAACCGTCAACACCTTCGGCAATTTCAACAAATACACCAAAGTTGGTGAAGTTGCGTACTTTAGCAGTATGTTTCGATCCGAGAGCATAAATATCTTCAATTTTATCCCATGGATCTTGGTGTAATTGTTTAATACCAAGTGACATTTTGCGCTCTTCGCGGTCGAGTGTAAGTATTTGAGCTTCAACTTCGTCGCCAACAGCAAGGAAATCCTGAGCACTGCGTAAGTGCTGGCTCCAACTCATTTCCGAAACGTGGATCAAACCTTCAACACCAGGAGCTATTTCAACAAATGCGCCATAGTCGGCCAATACAACTACTTTTCCTTTAACTGAATCGCCAACTTTCAATTCGGCACTCAAGTTATCCCATGGATGTGGAGTAAGTTGTTTCAAACCTAAAGCAATACGTTTTTTCTCGTCGTCGAAATCGAGGATAACCACGTTGATTTTCTGATCGAGTTCAACAATTTCGTTCGGATGGGTAACACGTCCCCAGCTTAGGTCAGTAATGTGAATCAAGCCGTCAACACCACCCAAGTCGATGAATACACCGTACGAGGTAATATTTTTAACGGTACCTTCAAGCACCTGTCCTTTTTCGAGTTTCGAAATAATTTCTTTTTTCTGTTGTTCGAGTTCGGCTTCGATGAGCGCTTTGTGCG
Source organism: Prolixibacteraceae bacterium (assembly GCA_016933815.1). Taxonomy (GTDB): domain Bacteria; phylum Bacteroidota; class Bacteroidia; order Bacteroidales; family Prolixibacteraceae; genus Roseimarinus. Next base: position 3,859 of record JAFGAF010000104.1, on the reverse strand, counting down.
AAACAACAACGTTGCGGAATTCGTGGTTAATTTTAACAACTTTGAATTCCATGTATTTGCCTACGTAAATATCGTAGTCGCGAATAGGTTTCACATCGATTTGTGAACCCGGAAGGAATGCTTCGATGCCAAAAACATCGACAATCATACCGCCTTTGGTACGGCATTTAATGAAGCCTTTGATAACTTCATCTTTTTCGAGTGCCTCGTTAACACGATCCCATGAACGTAACGAACGGGCTTTTTTGTGAGAAAGAGTAAGCTGGCCTTTTTTGTCTTCCAAACTTTCAACATAAACTTCCACGGTGTCGCCTATTTTCAATTCAGGATTGTAGCGGAATTCGTTCATGCTAACAATTGCATCCGACTTATAGCCAATGTTTACAACAACTTCGCGCTTGTTCATCGAAATTACAATTCCGTCAACACATTCTTTCTCCTGAATTGTAGAAAGTGTAACATCGTACAATGCTTCAAGTTCTTCGCGCTTTTTGCTGCTTACACCTTTTTCTGAAGCGAAATTATCCCAGTCAAAATCTTCATCAGCTTCGGCTTTTGGGTCTTCGCTTTTCTTTTTTAATTGTTTTTTTGGTTTTGCAACAACTTCTTCAACAACTTCGTCGTCGCTTAATGCGTCTTCATCATCGTTTACAGGGGCAGTAGCCTCTTTGTTTTCGGCTTGAACAATCTCGTTTGCTACAACGTCGGTTTGCTCAACTTGCTCTTCAATTTTTTTTGTCATTTAATTCTTTTTTAAAATTTAATGTGTTAGACATTATATCGTTTGCTAAATTGCGCGGCAAAAGTATAACTTTCCGTGAAATATTCAAAAGTTGTTATGCCTTTTTTTAGCTAAAAATCAACATTTTATTATTGTATTCATTGGTTTGAAAACATAAATTGATATTGGATAGTAAATATCGACAAACGATTAAGTTATTTACAGTTTATTGAATATCGGGCATTATTTATATTTTTACAATCTGAAATGTAACAAGCAAGCAGAGAGCATTCAATTTACTTGTTTAAGTAAAAAAAATATGGGGAAAAGCATATTAATAGCCGGAGGAGCAGGTTTTATCGGATCGCATTTGTGTGATAAACTAATAAACGATGGTCACGATGTAATATGCTTGGATAATTTCATAACCGGGTCGAAACACAACATTGAGCACTTAATGGGCAACACAAAATTTGAGTTGGTAAGGCACGATATTATTCAACCCTTTTACGCCGAAGTTGACGAAATATACAATTTGGCATGCCCGGCCTCGCCCGTTCATTATCAGATCAACCCTATAAAAACAATCAAAACTTCGGTTTTGGGAGCAATAAATTTGCTGGGGCTAGCCAAACGTACAAATGCTAAAATCTTACAAGCATCAACAAGCGAAGTTTATGGTAACCCAAACATTCAGCCCCAACCCGAATCGTATTGGGGAAACGTAAACCCTATTGGAAAACGATCAAGTTACGACGAGGGAAAACGATGCGCCGAATCGCTTTTCATGAATTACCACACCGAAAATGGCGTTCGCATTAAAATTGCACGAATTTTTAATACATACGGCCCTCGGATGCATCCCGAAGACGGACGCGTTGTTTCAAACTTTATTATTCAAGCCTTAAAAGGGAAAGACCTTACCGTTTACGGAGACGGCACCCAAACTCGTTGTTTTCAATACATTACAGATTTAATTGAAGGCATAACACGATTAATGAACTCCGACGAAGATGTTACCGGACCAATAAACCTTGGTAATACCAAAAGTTTTACTGTAATTGAACTGGCAAAAAAGGTAATTGAAATTACCGGTTCGCAATCAAAAATCATCTACAAACCACTACCGTCAGACGATCCTATGCACCGACTACCCAACATCGATCTTGCGAAACAGCAACTTAACGGTTGGGAACCCAATATTCAACTCGAACATGGTTTAAAAAATACCATAAATTACTACATTGAACAATTTAAAATTAACAATCTAATCGCATGAAAGGCATCATATTAGCCGGAGGAGCCGGTACCCGCTTGTTTCCTATAACAAAAAGCATTTCAAAACAAATTATCCCCATATACGACAAGCCAATGATTTATTACCCGTTTTCGGTTTTAATGCTTGCCGGTATTCGCGATATATTAATTATATCGACACCAAAGGACATTGGCCTTTACAAAGATCTTTTTGGCGATGGAAGCCAAATTGGAGTAAATGTTGAATACGCCGAACAACCCAGCCCCGACGGGCTTGCTCAAGCATTCATTATTGGTGAAGAATTTATTGGAAACGACAATGTTTGCCTTGTATTGGGCGACAATATATTTTATGGTTACGGTTTTTCGGGACAGTTAAAACAAGCCTCACAAATATCAGAAAATGCAGTTGTATTCGGTTATTTTGTTAACGACCCGCAACGTTATGGTGTTGTTGAGTTTGATGAAAATGGCGCTGTTTTAAGCCTTGAAGAAAAACCCGAAAAACCAAAATCGAATTATGCTGTAACAGGTCTTTATTTTTACCCAAACGATGTGGTTGAGAAAGCAAAAAAACTAAAACCATCGGCACGCGGCGAACTCGAAATAACCGACCTGAACAAGTGCTACCTTAACGAAAACAGGCTCGACGTTGAACTAATGGGGCGCGGAATGGCCTGGCTCGATACCGGCACACACGAAAGCCTTATTCAAGCTTCGAACTTTATTGCTACAATAGAACAACGCCAAGGACTTAAAGTGGCTTGCCTCGAAGAAATTGCCTTTCGAAAAAATTGGATCGACAAAAATCAACTGGCAAAATTGGCCGAACCTTTAAGCAAAAACCAGTACGGACAATATTTAATCAACCTTTTAAAAGAACAATGAGAATAATTGAAACAACGATAAAAGACCTGCTGATTATTGAACCCCGTCAGTTTATCGACGATCGTGGCTACTTTTTTGAGTCGTTTAATCAAAATTTTTTTGACAAATTGGGATTAAATTACAATTTTGTGCAAGATAACGAATCAAAATCGAGCTTTGGAGTTTTGCGAGGGCTACATTACCAATTGGCGCCTTATGCACAAGCAAAGCTGGTTAGAGCAATAAAAGGAAGGGTTTTCGATGTAGCTGTTGACCTTCGAAAAGGTTCCGAAACCTTTGGGAAATGGTTTGGTGTTGAATTGAACGAAGAAAATAAATGGCAACTGTTAATACCCCAAGGTTTTGCTCACGGATTCGCAGTTTTAAGCCCCGAGGCAATTTTTTCTTACAAATGTGACCAATTTTATAACAAAGAATCGGAAAAAGGAATTATTTTTAACGATCGAGAATTGAATATCGATTGGAAATTAGAAGAAAAAGATATTCATTTGTCGGATAAAGATAAAATACTACCAAAATTTAGAGATAGCGAACATAATTTTATACTTAAGAAATGAACAGTAAAATATTAGTAACCGGAGCAAACGGACAGTTAGGAAATGAGTTGAGGAGGCTTTGCCGTAATTTTCCTGGTCTAGAATTTATTTTCACCGATGTTGACATGTTGGATATAACCAACCCCGATGCCGTTTCGGTATTTATGGAAGCAAGTAAACCTGCAATATTAGTAAACTGTGCAGCTTTTACCGATGTCGATGGAGCTGAAATAGATGTTAAAAATGCCAGAAAAATAAATGCTTTGGCACCTCAAGTATTGGCAGCTGCCTGTGCAATGCAAAATGCTTTTCTGATTCACATATCGACAGACTATGTTTTTGATGGCGAAAAAGGTGAAGCTTACACCGAGGAGGATCAAACAAATCCATTATCGGTTTACGGTAGCTCAAAACTCGAAGGTGAAGAAAAAATCAAAACCGTTTTCGACGATTTTGT
>JAFGAF010000103.1 GCA_016933815.1 Prolixibacteraceae bacterium | reverse complement strand
TCGGCTTTTTCCATTACGCCATAGTCGATCGAAATGTTGCGGCATTCCGAGTAGGTTTTATTCAGAAAAGCTTTTTCGGCACTTGTGTAATAGTGCTTAAGGCCTTTCTCGAACAGTTCGTTTACATCGGGCAAATAGCTTTTAAAAGCTTTGGTGATCGATTTTAACGACCACAGAAAGATGCCCGAGTTCCAGAAAAATTCACCACTCTCGACAAACACTTTGGCCATGCGCAAATCAGGCTTTTCGGTAAAGGTTTTCACTTTGTGCAAGTTGTTAACGCCCTCCATGTTTACCTTTCCGTTTATTTGAATGTATCCGTAACCTGTCTCAGGGCGGCTGGGTTTTATGCCCAAGGTGAGCAGTGCATCGTTTTCAGACACAAACTTTAACCCGTTTTTAAGCTGGTGAATAAAGTCGTCTTCTTTGGTAATGAGATGGTCCGATGGTGCAACAATAATGTTGGCATTGGGGTTTTTAGTTAGAATTTTGTAACTGGCATAAGCAACGCAGGGCGCTGTATTTCGCCTCATGGGTTCCGATAAAACCTGCTCTTCGCTAAGTTCGGGCAGTTGTTCAAGAACTGTGCTATGATAGTCGGTATTGGTAACAACCAAAAAGTTTTCGGGCGGACAAATCTTCAACAAGCGTCGATAGGTTTGTTGGATGAGTGTTTCGCCTGTGCCTAAAATGTCGATAAACTGTTTTGGACGAGAAGTTTTACTTAAAGGCCAAAAGCGGCTGCCAATACCACCGGCCATAATTACGCAATAATTATTATTCATTGTTCATTTTTTAAAAAGAAAGATAAATATACCAAAAAACAGTCGATATAAAAAAGTATTATTTGGGTTCAAGCCGAATTATTGGTATCATCATCTCTTCGAGCGATATGCCGCCGTGCTGAAAAGTGTTTTTATAATAGTTGGCGTAATGATTATAGTTGTTGGGGTAGGCAAAAAAATCTTGCCGCATGGCAAAAATATATGCCGAACTAACATTCATCGATGGCAAATGCGCATCGGCGGGGCGTTTTACCTCAAATACTTCCTTTGGATTGTAGTTGAGGTTGCGACCTTGTTTATAGCGCAGGTTGGTGTTGGTGCTGCGTTCGCCAATTACTTTTATTGGGTTATTTACGTTAATGGTGCCGTGATCGGTAGTGATAATCAAATCGAAATTATTGCTGCTAAGTTCTTTGAGCATTTCGGGCAGGCCCGAGTGTTTGAACCAGCTAACCGTTAACGAACGGTAAGCAGCCTCGTCGCCGGCCAACTCTTTAATCATGTTCATTTCGGTACGTGCGTGCGAAATCATATCAACAAAGTTAAGCACCAGCACGGCCAATTCCGACTGTAAAATCTGGTTCAGGTTATCGCTGCCTTTACGGCCGGGTTTCGATGTGGTAATTTTTTCGAAATAGAGTTTCTCTTTACGGCCGTGGCGTGCCATTTGTTTGCGAAGCAGTTCCTCTTCGAAATTATTTTTGCCGCCTTCTTCGTTGTCGTCGTCGAACCAAAAATCGGGGTAAGCCTTTTTGATGTCGGCCGGCATTAAACCCGAAAAAATACTGTTGCGGGCGTACATGGTTGCAGTTGGTAATATGCTGGTATAAATTTCGTCGTTAATGATGTTGTAGTATTCGCCTACAATGGGACTTAAAGCCCGCCACTGGTCGAACCTAAGATTGTCGATGAGCATTACGAATACTTTTCGGCCTTTATCGAGTAAGGGAAAAACCCTTTTGCTAAAAATGTCGGTGGAGATTAATGGCCTGTTGTTGCTGTTTTGATTGAGCCAGCCCAAATAGTTTTTCGATATAAAACGGCAAAAAGCACTGTTGGCTTCTGTTTTTTGCATTTGCAACACCTCATCCATGGTTTTGTCGTTTGAGTTGCTCAGCTCCATTTCCCAGTAGGTCAGTTTGCGGTAAACTTCTTCCCAATCGTCAATGGTAAAGGAATCGTTTATTTTCATGCCCAAACGCGAAAACTCACCCTGATATGCCGAGGTGGTTTGTTTGGTAACCAATTCTCTTTTGTTGATATTCTTTTTGATAGAAAGCAGTATTTGCTTGGGATTAACCGGTTTAATGAGGTAATCGGCCATTTGCGAGCCAATGGCTTCGTCCATAATGGCTTCTTCTTCGCTTTTGGTAATCATTACCACCGGAACAATATTATTGATTTGCTTAATGCGCGACAACGTTTCAAGGCCCGTATAGCCCGGCATGTTTTCATCGAGAAAAATAATATCGAACTGGTATTCGCTAACAAGGTCGATGGCATCGCTGCCATTGGTTGCTGTGTGCACTTCGTAGTCCTTGTTTTCGAGGAAAATGATGTGCGGTTTAAGCAGGTCAATTTCATCATCGACCCATAATATTTTGGTCTTTCTGTTTTGAATCATATTAAAAATTGGATTTTGAGGTTAAAATAAATGTCAAATCGCTGTACATAAAAATAACAACGCTTTGTGCTATTTATTGTTTCAAAAGCACTTATTTGACATCTTTTAACTAATAATACTTATTGAAAAAGCTTTGGTAATCGTTCAGGTTTTTTGTTTCACTCAAAATTTTCAGATTGTTGTTGCCAATCAGGTACTGTTTGTAATTCACATTGCGCAACGACATGTTTACGCGGCTGTCTTTTTGAGCAATACTCAGGTATTCTTCGGCTTTGGTTTTATTGGCAAAACCGCTTACTACAACAAACGAACTGTACTCGTCGTAAGCAATCTCCGAAACGCTGAGGTTGTCAGACCTGAAATTGGTTGCGTTTAACCTGTTCAAATAAGTTAACAGCAATGTTTTGTTCGATCCGCTTGATGGAAGCAGGTAGATTAAATTATGTTGTTCGCCGGCATCGAAAGCAAATGGCGAATTGATGTCGCTATTGGTAGTTTCGATCGGCTCTGTTACTGTTGTATCAGTGGCAGCAGTAACTTGTTTATCTTCAACGGTGGTTTCAGGATCGATACTTTCGGCTTGTGTTTCGTTTTCTGTTATGTTTTGAACAGTTTCGGTACTCTGTTCTGGATTCGTATTGTTTGAAACAGCAGTTGTGTCGGGTTTTTCTATAGTTTCATTGGCAGCACTTGTCGATGTTGCTTCGGCCGTTTCAGCCGTTTGTGCTTCTGCATCATTTTCATCTCCGCTTGTTTCGCTTACTGATGCTTCGGTATTGCGTGGAGGTGTTGGCCGACGACGAATGTAGTTTTGCAGATAAAACTGCTGCCACTCGTCAAGGGCATTGGTTTCTCTTAATTTATTGAAATTGTCGGTGCCAATAATGTAGGTTTTGTAGGTAATTTCGCCTAAACTTTCGAAGAGTGCTTTGTTTGAATCGGTTTCTTTAAGGTATTGCTGTGCCTGATAAGCATTCTCGAAAGATGAAACCATTAACAATGTTTTCTCTTTCAAATTACCAGGAACAACGCGCAATCTTTTGTCGCGGAATTTATCGGAATTATAGCGAACTAAATCACGCATAATGAATCCGGTACGGTAACGCACTTCGTCAATTACAATCAGGTAATTGTGATCGGTTTCATAGTTAAAACCGAAAATCTGATCTTTAGGTTCCGGGGCAACATAATTGCTGTCGTCGGTGTCGATGAGCACAAATTCGCCTTGTTCAACCAGCTCGTCTTCGCGATTAAGCTTCGCCATTAAAGCCTCGGGCGTGTCAAGTTCTTCTTCGGGGAACTCGCCGGTTGTGTATATGCTGTAATTTTTTACAAAGAATTGAAGGTATTTTTCGTACGACTGGTCGCTAAGCATCTCTCTGAAATTATTGTTCGAAATAACAAAATTCATGAATTTATGCCCTGCGAGCGTCTTAAACACTTCGGGCTTGCGTATTATCGACAAGAAATAAATAAGCGCAGCATCTTTGTTGTCGAAGTTTCGCACCACAATAAGTTTGGTATCGTTGTTCAATGTTTCGGTTTCGATATCGAAGTCGAGGGTTGTATAATGGTCGATGTTGTAGTTGGCAATATCGAAACGCAGGCGGTTTACATCAATCTCGCTGTTGTTGGGGTATGCTATAACAAAGTAGTGCAACAAACTGCTTTCGGCAGTCCATTTCGACACATCGGCGGTTCCGTTTTGTGTTTGATTTTGGGCAATTACTTCGAGGTTTTTGATAACATCGTTTAAATATCCTTCTTTTACCAGCTCGTCGTAATTGTTCAGTTTTTCCTCTTCAATTAATGCCAGAATTTCTTTAGCGAGCGTAGTCGGTTCGGCTTGCGGATAAGTGCTGATGTAATTGTTCAGCGAGTCGGCAAATTGCTTTTGGCTCATTGTTCGCGAAACCGAAACCATTTGCAAGAAACGAGCTTTAGGCAACAGTAACGAATCGGGGCCCATTTGCATAACCATTTTACTGTATTGATGGGCTTTACCAAAGTTTCGGTCTTTATAAAAAGCAAAAGCTTGGTTGTAAAGTTTGTTGATGCTGTCTTTTTGGGCTTCGAGTTCAATAAAGTAATTTGGATTGATAAGGTATTTGGCGTAATTCGATTCGGGGTATTTGTTCAGTATTTTGTCTTTATAAAATACTGAGCTGTCGGGTTTTGACACAATTCCGTACAAGTCCCAAAGGTTAAAAAAGCTGGGCAGCTCATACGTGTTTTCGGGGTAGCGGCGGTTCAGTTCGTTAAAGCTTTCTATAGAGCGTTCAAAATCGTTAAAATCGACTTTGAAAATGACACCGGCTTCGTACAGCGCATCGCGAATGATTTTGTGCGATTGAGCCATTTTCTCTTCCGTATCGGGGATGTTTTTGATGTAATATTCGCGCGATGTAGGATCGTCGGCTATTTGTTCGACTTCGTCGGCAAGTATGCCAAGGCTGTCTGCGGCCAAATCTTCCATGTTTATTTCGGTCGAAATCGACTTGTCTTTTCTCCGCCAATCGTCTTCATTTTTTCTTTCGCCCCAAAGCCGTTTAAATTCTTGCTTTCCGTAGGCAACAGTCGATGGGTTGTAAAAGTAAAAACCACCGCTTCCGGCTTGCCCCATGCGCATTCGTCCGCTCATTGACCGGTTGTAGGCACCCGAGAATTCGCCACTGGCCATATCGGCCTCCAGTTGTTCAATTTTTTTCTCTTCGGCAGCAATCCATGCTTCAATTTTAGTGTTAAGTTCAGCTTCGCTTAACGATGCCAAATGTTGCAGCGAGTCTTGTGTTTCAACTGCAACAAGGTTCGTAACGAGGCGACTCAGATTGCCATGCTTTTGCTCAATGCTTTTAAAGTTGGGATAATCGTCGTCGATTACAACCATTGCACTATCGAGGTAGTTGCCCGATGGAATGTAGGCTTTACGGTCGAAATAAATGTCGGAGAGGGTTATGCAACTAAGTGCTCGTTGATAGGTATTGCTAACCGACATGGCTGCCGATTGGCGATACAGTTTTATTGCATCATCAATCCGGCCTTCGTTGTACATTATGTTTCCTAATGCGTAGTAGATTTGATCCAGGTAGGGCTCGTTTTTCTTCTTTTTGCTCATTTTGGTGAGCTCTTTACGCAATGATGCAACATTGCTTTGACCTGTAAAAACGCTGGCACTGTTAATACGTGCGTTAAAAAGCATTTCGTATTCGGGCCTGCGCCTAATTACACGTTGATAGGCATCAAGGGCTTTTTCGTTGTTGCCGGTTTCCTGATACAGTTGTGCCAAAATATAATTATAGCGTGTTTTGCGTTTGTTCCCCTTAATTTTTTTGATGCCAATATTGAGGTATTGAATAGCTTCTTCGAAACGGTTTTCTTTTAAATGAAAATCGGCAGTGTTAATGGCCAGCTCTCCCTCAAGTTTTTCAGGAAATTGGTTGTCGCCTTCGAGTGTTTCAATCAGTTCGCGTGCTTCGGCAAAGCGCCCCGATTCGTTATAAGTTCGGAGCAGCCAAAGCCAAGCTTCGTATTTAACCGGCTCATCTTTATAGCGCCTGATTACCTGTGTAAAAGTACTGGCGGCCATAATGTATTCTTTTTGATACATGTAGGCTTTACCAATCATCATGTAAGCATCGTCGACCCATTTGTTGTATTCGGGTTTTACGGGTTTGCGCTTGCGTACATTTTTATTTTTATTTGATTTTGGCGGGCTGGTAATTGAGTGATATTTAATGAGTTTAATCCCCTTCTCAATAGCGATGTCCATATCGCCTTTAACCATTTCGTTGGTTTTGGGAAGGCTTTCTTTAAATATGGGAAGGGTTTTAGTGTAATCCTCTTCCATTTGGGTTTCAATTTTATAAAGTCCACCCTTCATGGCTTCGTTGCCATTAAAATATACGTTGTAATGTGCCGTAAGGTTATGGAAATTACGGTTTACAAAGGTATTTTTCTCGGTCGAACACGACACAAGTACCCAAGTAAACAAAAGAATGGCGAGGTATTTATTTGTTAAAATCTGTTTCAATGCAAATTTGTTGTTTCGGAGATTAAAACTCATTTTCTAAAAAAATATTGTTTAAGGTATTTTTTTCTCCGTTTTTAATTTTGTGCAATATTACTAAAATTAGGCATAAAAAAAGGCAATGTTGCCATTGCCTTTAATATATTGTATGCAGTTTTTATTTTAAAACAGCTGCAATACCAGGAAGTTCTTTGCCTTCGAGGTATTCAAGTAAAGCACCACCGGCTGTTGAGATGTACGATACATCGTCGGCCATGCCAAATTTGTTGATACAAGCTACCGAGTCGCCACCGCCAATGAGCGAGAAAGCACCCTTTTTAGTTGCTGCAACAATAGCTTCGGCAATGGCAAGCGAGCCTTTAGCGAAGTTTTCGAATTCGAAAACTCCAACAGGACCGTTCCAAAGGATAGTGCCCGATTCTTCGATAACTTTTTTCATGTTTATGATGCTTTCGGGGCCTGCATCCAAACCTTGCCATCCGTCGGGAATGTTGTTCGATGGTACTGTTTGAGTGTTGGCATCGTTCGAAAAGCCATCGGCTGCCAGCACATCGGTAGCCATAATCAACTGAACGCCTTTTTCTTTGGCTTTTTTCTCAATGGTTTTTGCGGTTTCGATAAAATCGTCTTCGCACAATGAGTTGCCAATATTGCCACCTCGTGCTTTAAGGAAGGTAAATGCCATACCACCACCAACAATCAGGTTGTCAACTTTATCGAGCATGTTTTCGATGATGGTAATTTTTGATGAAACTTTTGCACCACCCATAATTGCAGTTAAAGGCCTTGCCGGAGACTCAAGAACTTTTTTCAAGCTTTCGAGTTCGCTGTCGATCAGGTAGCCAAACATTTTGTCGTTGGCAAAGAATTTTGCAATAATTGCTGTTGAAGCATGCGCACGGTGAGCAGTTCCGAAAGCATCGTTGATCCAGCAGTCGCCATTAGCGGCCAATTGTTCTGCAAATGCTTCGTCGCCTTTTTCTTCTTCTTTGTGGAAACGTAGGTTTTCGAGCACCAGTACTTCGCCGGCTTTCAGCTCTTGCGCCATTTTTTTGGTTGCTTCGCCAATGCAGTCGGGTGCAATTTTAACGGTAACACCTAAAAGTTGAGCCAAATGGTCAACAATGTGGCGCATAGAGAATTTGTCCTCGGGTCCATTTTTTGGACGGCCTAAGTGCGACATAATAATTGGTGATCCACCTTTTTCGATTACCCTTTTGATGGTAGGGAGTGCAGCCCTGATTCGGGTATCGTCGGTTATTTCCATGTTTTCGTTAAAGGGTACGTTGAAATCGACCCTAATCAGTGCTTTTTTGCCTGAAAAATCGTAAGATCCTATTTTTTGCATTTCTATCAATTTTTAATTTTTTTTTGAAGCATCAAAGATAAGAAATAATGATCAATGATTGTTTGCAGCAATGAAAATCATGCTTTTATTAAAGTTTTGTTTAAGAATTTTTGCCGATACACATAAACAAACCCTACCAAAATTGGCAGGGTTTATTGTTTGTTTTATAAAGTTGCATCCCCATTACAACTTAAAGTGTTAGCTTAACTTCAGGGCTAGAAGCGAACTTCTGATATTACCTTAAAGATTGATTAATAAGAATAATTTATGTAAATGTAGGTTTTTGTTTTAGAAAAACAAAATATTTATTGTAGAAAAAAAGCAGGTTTTTAAAAAACCTGCTTTAATTTTATTCGTATCTGTTGTAACCTCTGTCACGATCACGATCTCCTCTGTTGAAAGATCTGCGGTCGCCACCACCACCACTGTCGCGGTACCTGTTGTTGTCGAAACGCCTGTTACCTTCAGGTCGGCGTCCGCCGCCACCGCCACCACCGCCGTTAAAACTGCGGCCGAATGAGCGTTTTTCTTGAGGACGTGGTTCAGATTTTTTCACCACAATGTCATTCCCCATGAAATTGCTTTCATTTAGATTCTCGATTGCCGAGTTGCCTTCGCCTTCGTCTTCCATTTCAACGAAACCAAAGCATTTCGACATACCTGTGTCACGATCCATGATTACTTTAGCTGAGGAAACTGTGCCGTACTGGCCGAATAACTCCGTAAGATGATCGGCATTGGTTTCGGAGTTAAGTTTTGCTACAAAAATGTCCATAAAAAAATAATTAATAAAACCTTGAATAATTAATGTTTAAAATTCGTGTAAGTTACAAAGGGATTGTCAAAAATGAAATGCCTGTTATAATATTACATGAAAGAAGCAAAGCTATTGAATATTAAGCAGAAGTAAAAACATTTCGATTAAATAAATTGCATTTTTAATCGAAATGTTTTTAAATT
>JAFGAF010000102.1 GCA_016933815.1 Prolixibacteraceae bacterium | reverse complement strand
TTCGAGTGCTTTTCGTATTAAATCGGTTTCGTTGGCTACTTCGCTGTTAAACCTTGTTCCATGTACGTTTTCAAGATAATTTTCGGTAAAATTGAAGGTGAAATTGCCTGCTTTTGATTCAATAATAATGTTGTGCTCGTTGTTTTTGCCAAATCGTAAAAAAATATATGCCAGAGAGCTGTCGTAAAGCTTAAGCCTTATTTTGAATGCAGGCCTTCCTAAGTTTGAAGCATCGATGGAATTGATGTCGATTTTTTTAACCTGCATGGGCGATAATATGGTAATAAAACTTAGGGCATTGAGCAAGGTGTGGTGTACTTGTTGTTTGGTTTGAATGGTTTTATTGTATCTGAACATGAGTTGGTTCGAACTGGTGCTTATGAATTCCTGAACCAGTGGATGATGGAGTTCGCTTATTTCGGGAAAAAGCAGGTTGTTGGCTTCGCTGTGTAGTGTTAATAATTCGGTAAGTTCATGGTCGGAGAGCGATAGTTGATCGGTATAATAAATGTTGGTTTTTTCTTTTATTGCGTGTTTTAATTGGTTGTATGCCATGTTGTTATTGCTAATTAGCATCAGGGCGTCAAACGATCGGGTTTCGATGGGATAAATATTTTCCATGCCTTCGTTACTGATAATCGAAACAGGCTTTTCGAAATAACTGAGCTGCGATATTATGTCAGTATATTTTGCAATATCGTTCGGTGTGCCAATTAGTAAGCTCTTAATCATTACTGCAAATTCGGAAAAATATTTTTCAATACAATAGCTCGGTGAGGTATTTGTTTATTTTTTAACAAAAAACCACCCGAGCTTTTACCGCTGAGTGGTTTTTATTTTAGTTTTTAATATTTCTGATTTATAATTTATTTTGAAAAATAGATAATGTAAAATTCTTCGCTTTGTTTATTTACCCAATGCTTTGCACCAAGGCTGCTGGCTTTGTCAATTAAAGGAGCAGGTAAAAATGGAGCAATCGTTTTGAGTATTTGTCCCTCGTTCAGTTTTTTTATTGCAGCCAAAACAACGTGTACCGGGTGTTCGCCAGCATTCAGCATATCGCGGGTGTCGATTATTTCGGCAATATTTGAATGGCTGAACCATTCGGGTTGCTTGGTAACAAATTGCGAATTGCTGTCGTTGTCAACTTCAATATTACTTTGCCCTGCTTCTTCGCGCAGGCAGTTCACCAATGTTTCGACATTTAGGTTGGCAATGGTAGCTGCTTGCCCTATGGTGGTTATGCGGGCTATTGTTTTGCGCAATACCGGGTTCTTAAGCTTTTTGAAGGGTGGAGCCATTTCAATCAGCACTTCTTCTAACTCGGGAAAGGCATCGAGCAGCTCGCTTATTTTTGTTTTAGGAGTTATAAATAATTGTTCCATAATTGTTTTTTGTTAATTATCGTACGACAAAATGCGGCGTTCGCCTTCGAGGGCACGTGCGTTGCTTAAATCTTGCGACACTTCGAGTGTGCCAAGGTATTCGCCATTTTCGGCACGCAAGGCAAAGTATTCAATAAGAATAAATTTGCCACGCATTTGTATCCAAAACGAAGCCCTGTTTTCCTTTCCCGATTTGAAATCTTCGAGAATTTTTTCAACAATGTGTACACTGCCCGGAGGGTGACAAAGGCGAACATCGCGGTTAATAATTGATCGGCTTCGGGTAAAAATGCGTTCACTGCCTTGTGTAAAATATTTAACTTTGTCGTTTCGATCAACAAAGGTCATATCAACAGGAATGGTATTCATAATGGCCATTAGTTCCTGTGGCGTAAAACTGCCCGATGGAAGTTGTATGTTTCCGCTATTGTTGAGCCCCTGAGCGGTATTGTTTTCGGTATTCATATTTTCGAAACCTTCAGGCTTCCAATCGCTTTGTGGGTCGTAAAGCGTAAATCCAATTTCGATGGTTTGCTGGTGTATGTTCCACCAATCTTCAACGGTAAGTGTATCCATAGCCATAGGGAATAAGATGTCTTCTTCCTTTTTGACCATTTCGGTAAGTTCTTTTAATACAGGCAGAAAAACCAAATCGAGCGATTCTTGTAAATCATTTTTGCTAAGCGCTTCTTCACGTAAAATCTCAATACATCCTTTAAGGTGATCGCGAATTTCGTCGTGTTTGCCCCACATTACTTTTGGTGGTCCGGTTATTTCGCGTTTTTCGAGATAAGGAAACACCAGGTATTCTTTTCGTTGATAATGTTTATCAACATCCATCAATTCGTTAAAGCAGCCTTGCAGAGCAAGTGCTCTTTGTTTGAAATCGCTGTCGGGCACAAGGTTGAGCGAGTTAAGTAAGTCGTATGTTTTGTTTACTACCTCGAGCAGTGCTTTGTTTTCGTGAATGAACACATCAACAGGGTGGCCTTGGGGTATTTCCATTGCACCACTTTGATCGATACTGCCATCGAGTACTTCGCCATGTATGTCGCAAAGTTGTAATACTTCTTCTTCGGGCAAGCCTTCGGCTATCAGTTCTTGCTCTACTTCAACTACCTCGCCATAAGGTATGTTGCTCAGGCTTTCGCGCAGTTCTTGTTTTACCTGTTGAGGATTGTGTCCCATATGCAATTTAAGAATCAGCTCTTTAAGCTTTTCTTTTCTGTAGTCGGAATTGTTTATTAATTCGCTCATATTTAATTGTTTTGTTTCCTATAAAATTATGCAATGCTTTTGTTTATGTCAAGTTTTTTCTTTTTTCGACGATATTTTTTTCGCCATAATAGGTAACCGCTAATTACAACTACTACGCCGGCAAGGCTTGTAAGAGGAACAATTAATATGTAAAAACTGCCTAAAATAAAGTTAAATAAACGGCCTGTATGCATTTCGAGCGAAAAGTTCCAAAGCGAAATGTTTGAATTTTCGATAATTGATTGGGGCATTTGCGGAGCAGTTGCTTTGTGCCAAAGCGGAATTGCACCTTGGTCGTAATCAACCATAAAACGGTTCTTGTTGTGGTCGGTAAGCATGCCTGTAACTTTAAAATTACCAACAGGTCTGCCGTCGCCCGGGCCTGCATAGGGCTCGCCGGTAGCAAAATCGTAAATATTGAGTGAGTTGGGATGCCATAAAAATAAACCACTGAACGAACCAATAAGGAAAGCTCCGTCGGTATAAGGCTCAAAAACATTGATGCCCATTACGCTAATAGGTGGCTGTATGTTAAATGGTTCGGGTCGGTTCAGGCTTTTGTTAAAGTAAAACATTCCTTCCGATGTCGACATTAAAAAGCGTTGGGTTTGGTCATCCCAAAGCAAGTCACGCAATTTGTCGTACCATGGGTTGGGCTGGTCGAGGTGCGAGTGCTTAATGGGTTTAACGCGCGAATTGGCTATGGCAATTAACATTGGAGGGCGTAAAAACATTCCGGTGAAGTAAAGTACTACCAGTAAAACAAATGTCCATTCGCCTATGTGGTTGTGCCATTTCAACGACCAACGGTTTATGCGGGCCATTTTAATGAATTGTTTGCCTTGTTTTACGCGTTTTACAATAATACCGGGGAAAAAGAAATAAATAATTCCGGTAATAGAAAGAAATATGGTGACTAAGCCAAGTAAATCGACAAACAGCTTTCCGGGTAAACCAAAAATTTCGCCTGAATGTATTTGCCATATTGTTTTAAATAGTGTTACCTCATTGATAAATCCAATCGGAGCCTCGAGCTCAATTTTTTCGAAATTGGTTTTGTTACCGTTCGATTTTCCTCTGAACAGATAAGAGCGGTTTATGGCATAAACAGTGTCGTTAACACATTCAACAGCGGTGAAACGTTTAATTGATACGTCGAGATCGAATTTCTCCCATTGTTTTTTCTCCCATTCGTAAACATAAAGGCCAAATTGAGTAGCAGCATATAAATGTCCGTTATTGGTTTTAATTATATCAAAAGTTTTTCGCTTGTCGCTGCCTTTGGGTAACCCATTTTCAAAAGGCACAAAACGCTCAAATAACGAATCGGTAAGCCATATGCCCAAATTACCAAATATTAAAACGCTGTCGGGGGCTATGCTAATATTTCCTTTAAATGAGCTGTTATTCCAGTTTTTGTAAGCATACTCGGCAGGCAAAAATTTTCGATTGATATCAATAGGAGCGAAAAATTCCCTGTGGTTCATAATAATGCCGGTGAAACCAAAGTACAGCAATAAAAACGAAATAATCAGGCCTGGCCAACGATGTAACTTTTTATAGGTACGCCCTTTTTGTTTTCTTTTTTCCATTAAAAAAAATTGGTTTTATTAATAAGAAGCCAATGAATAGATTTGTTATGTGTTTTTCGACAATGTGTTAAGTACAGCTTCGCCTCTTTCGATTTTTGCTGCTAGCGATTGTATGGTTTCGGTTTGTGCAATTTGCAGGTAGCCATCGCGTATAGCTGCATATCGATGGTGTAAGGGGCATGGGTTAGAGTCGCTGCATTGCGACAATCCGAAACCGCAACGCGTAAAAACCGAGTTGCCTTCCATAATTGAAATTACCTTGTAAAGCGAAAGTGTTTTTTTTTGATCGGTGAAAAAGAAACCGCCGCCACGTCCTTTCATTGAACCAATGAGCTCGTGCTTGGTTAATGTTTGCAAAATTTTTGCAGTAAAAGCAGCGGGTGCTTCAATTTCGTTGGCAACTTCGAATACGCCCGGGCGTTGATTCAGGTTATTTCTCAATTGTATATAAACCAACGCCCTAATGGCATATTCGGTACTTTTTGTAAGCATTGCTATAGCTTTTTAAGCTCCTTCTCGAGTTGTGCTGCTTTTTTAAACAATAAATTGTTTTCGAGGTGAATATGTCGGTGTAAGTCTTGTTCAAACTCCTGAAGCGTTTGATAACCTACCCTGTATGTATTGCATCCATCGGAAGGAACGGTGTAATTACCGGTAAATTTAGCAATTATCTCAAAGCGTTCACCTTCGGCTTGATGTTCTGCTTCCATTTGATGGATTGGTTCTAAAACACTAACTTCATTTGGTGCAATTTTTTTGCCATCTGTTTTGATTCGCACAAGATTTTTCACAAATGGGAAAAGAACGAGCTCTTCTTTTTGCATGTGCATAGTAAGGTTGCCTGCGGCTTGTTCAAAAAGTTCGCGTACATCGAACAATTCGGGGTGGTTATCGCCATGAA
Organism: Prolixibacteraceae bacterium; assembly: GCA_016933815.1. GTDB lineage: Bacteria > Bacteroidota > Bacteroidia > Bacteroidales > Prolixibacteraceae > Roseimarinus. The sequence goes on along the minus strand of JAFGAF010000102.1, from coordinate 9,970 downwards.
CTTCGCATAACTTTTGAAGCTTAGCTTGTAAAAATGGAATGGTATCGCGGACGTAACTGTGGTGACGTTCAACTATATAGTCGCAGAGTTTATCGAGTGGCATACGTTCAAACCAAGCTGCATCGGGATCGTTTTGTGTCAATACAGCTGATATTTCGGCAAGTACCTTTTCGGGATCGACCTGAGCTTTCTCGCTTGCTTGTACAAGCGATTGATGCCCTCCGCAGCAAAAATCAATTCGATGTTGTTCGAATATTTTTGCTGTTTTAAAATTTAATCTTACGACTTCTCCAACCGGAGTATTTAATTGTATGTCCATATTTAAATATTTTATGTTGTAGGGCACAAAGATATAAAAAAATTATAAAAGGATAAACAGGTCTTTTTATAATTTATATATTTGTGGTGAATTTTAAACATAAACCTTTAAGAAAGATGAAAACCAGAACTCTTTGGATCAGCTTTATAGCTGTAATGTTGGTATCGTTTGGAATTTTGGGCTACTATGGTATTGAAATATACCGGCAAGCTCCACCGATACCTGAGAAAGTTGTTACCTCCGATGGGGTAGAAGTAATGACGTCGAGCCAAATAAAAGACGGGCAGAATGTTTGGCAATCGATGGGAGGACAGGAAGTTGGTACTGTTTGGGGACATGGAGCTTATCAGGCTCCCGATTGGACAGCCGACTGGCTGCACCGCGAAGCTGTTTACATGTTAAACAAAATGGCTTTGTATGAATATGGTATTTCGTACGACAATGTTAACGACGAGCAGAAGGCACTTTTAGAAATGCGATTGCAAAAGGAATTACGTGCAAATACTTACAACGAGGGAATAAAGACAATTACCATTTCGCCGTTGCGTGCCGAAGCGTTTAAGGCACTTAGTGCCCATTACACTGGATTGTTTATGGACAATCCCAATCTTAAGCATTTACGGGAGGCCTATGCAATTCCGTCAAACAGCATTAAAAGTAAAGAACGCATGGAATTAATGAATGCATTCTTTTTTTGGGCAACGTGGGCAACAGTGACTGAACGCCCGGGGCAGGAAATAACTTATACTAATAACTGGCCGCCCGAAAATTTGGTTGGAAATAAACCCACTGGTTCGTTAATTATTTGGACAGGTTTTAGTGTAATTATTTTGTTGGTGGGTATTGGTTTAATGTCGTGGTATTATGCTACGCGGCGCGACGATGAAGAGCATACAGATGCGCCGGAGGTAAACCCATTGTCGGGAACAAAGATGACCCCATCGATGAAGGCTACCTTGAAATACTTTTGGGTGGTTACTTTGCTAATACTTGTGCAGATTTTGATGGGAGTAATAACCGTTCATTATACAGTTGAAGGACTTGGCTTTTATGGCTTGCCTCTGGCCGATGTTTTGCCTTATTCAGTGTCGCGTACATGGCATGTTCAGTTGGCAATTTTTTGGATTGCTACTTCGTGGCTGGCCACCGGTTTATTTATAGCTCCGGCAATTTCGGGGAAAGAACCTAAATACCAGCGTTTGGGTGTTAATATTCTTTTTGGGGCTTTATTGCTTATTGTTGTTGGTTCGTTGGCCGGACAGTGGATGGGCATTATGCAGCAACTGGGCTTGGTTGAGAATTTTTGGTTTGGTCACCAAGGTTATGAATATGTCGATTTAGGGCGCTTTTGGCAAATTTTCTTGTTTGTGGGTTTATTTATTTGGCTTTTCCTTATGGGAAGGGCAATATGGCCCGCATTGGTTGAAAAAAAATCGGAAAATCGCCATTTGCTCATCATGTTCCTGATTGCATCAATTGCTATTGCATCGTTTTATGGCGCCGGCTTAATGTGGGGGCGTCAAACGCATTTGGCTTTGGCCGAATATTGGCGTTGGTGGGTGGTTCATCTTTGGGTTGAAGGCTTTTTTGAAGTTTTTGCAACTGTTGCAATTGCTTTTTTATTTGTTCGAATGCAATTGATTAGGGCTAAAGTTGCAACTACAAGTGTTTTGTTTGCAACAGTGGTCTTTTTGTCGGGGGGTATTTTGGGAACTTTTCATCATTTGTATTTTACCGGAACACCAACTGCCGTTTTAGCTTTAGGTTCATCCTTTAGTGCTCTCGAAGTTGTGCCATTGGTTCTGATGGGTTTCGAAGCATACCATAACCTGCATTTGAGCCGTGCACGCGAATGGGTAAAGGCTTACAAATGGCCAATTTATTTCTTCGTAGCTGTTGCCTTTTGGAATTTCCTAGGTGCAGGTATATTTGGTTTCTTAATTAATCCTCCAATAGCTTTGTACTATATGCAAGGTTTGAACACAACCCCTGTTCACGGTCATACTGCTTTGTTTGGTGTTTACGGAATGTTGGGCATTGGATTGATGCTGTTCGTTCTGCGCGATATGGATATAAAATCGGAGTGGAACGAACGTTGGGTGAAGATTGCATTTTGGGGTATGAATATTGGTTTAATACTTATGGTATTAATAAGTGTGTTGCCAATTGGTTTGTTACAAACAGTTGCAAGTGTGAAACATGGTTTGTGGTATGCCCGCTCTGCCGAATTTTTACAATTACCTCACATGCAAACTTTGCGTTGGATGCGTATGTTTGGTGATATAATTTTTGCCGGAGGTGCAATTGCTCTTGCTTGGTTTATATTTGGCTTAAAAGGAGGCTGGTCAATTAAAAAGAAGTAATATTTAAGGTATAATGTATTAAAGCACCGGGCATTGTTCCGGTGTTTTTTTTGTATTGAATGTATTTCTTTTTTAAATATCTGCTTGGTTGATTTCATTCTGTTCGTTCCAAACGGGCAACGAAAATGTAAATGTGCTGCCTTTGCCTTCGGTGCTTTCAACTTTTAATGTGCCGTTCTGTTTCTCAATAAGTTCTTTAACAAGTACGAGCCCGAGCCCGGTTCCTTTTTCGTTGTTAGTTCCCGATGTTGTGAATTTGATGTTTTTTTCCAATAGTTTCTCAATGTTTTCTGCCGAAATGCCAATGCCATTGTCGATTATGCTAATAGAATATTGATTGTTTGATTGTTCAATAGCTACAATTATTTGTCCTCCGTTTGGGGTAAACTTTATTGCATTACTTAGTAAATTCCGAAGTACAGTGTTAAGCATTCGTTCATCGGCAATGGTTATGCATTTGTTTAAGGGTAGATGTTTTTCGATATTTATATTTTTGATTTTTGATGAAAGGTTTACCAATGAAATACTTTTGTCGATTGCACTTTTCAGGTCGGTTTTTTGCGGAGTAAACTCCAGCAGCCCTCGCTCGGAGCGAGACCATTGCAGTAAGTTGTCGAGCAGGTCGAATAATTCGTTCGATGCATTGTTGATGATTTCAATTGTTTCGATTCGATGGTTATCGTTCATGTTGTTGTAATTGCTAAGCAATACATCAGAAAAACCCATAATTGAATTGAAGGGGTTGATTAGGTCGTGTGCAACAATCGATAAAAATTTGTCTTTTGTTTGTATGGCATTTTCCAAATCGCGGTTCATTATTTGTAATTGTTTTGTTTTTTTATCGACAGTATTTTGAAGAATAATTTGTTGCATTTTTAATGAACGAACCCTGTAATAGTAAATAATGAGCAAAAGCATAATGCCAAAAACGATTGACGAAATAATGAATAACTTGGTTCTCCACCATGGTGGTTCAATATTAATGGGTAATGAGTAGTGGTAATTTGGCCAGTAGCCTTGTTGGCTCGAAGCTTTTAACATGAAAGTGTATTTGCCCGGGTTTAAGTTGGTGTATTTGGCTATACGAATTTTTGAGTTTGTTAAATTCCATTCGTTATCGAAGCCTTCGAGTTTGTATAAGTAGGAAATTTTTTCGGCATTTGCATAATCGAGAGCTGAAAATTCAAAGGTTAAATTGTTGTTTTTGTAATTTAAGTCAATATGTTTTGTTTCGATTATTGATTTTTCTAAATAGAAGGAGTTTTGTTGCTTGTTGCCAACCTGAACGCTTTGGTTAAACAACATAAAATCGGTAACAATGGGTAAAAAGAAATCGTTTTCGATAACAATTTCGTTTGGATTAAATGCGTTAAAACCGTTTATGCCGCCAAAAAACATGATTCCGTTGCTTGCTTTTAAACAGGCGGTTTTCATAAAAACATTCGATTGTAAACCGTACGAAGCATCGTAATTCCGAAATTGTTGTGTTTCGATGTTGAAGTTCGATAATCCGTGGTTTGTGCTGATCCATAGGTTGTTGTTGTCGGTGAGTATGCCGGTTATGACATTGTGGGGCAACCCTTCGTTAATGGTGAAAAAGTTGTGCTCAAGTGTTTCACTATTTATTTTTATTAAACCTGCTCCTTTTGTTCCTACCCAAATATTTTCGAGTGTATCTTGTGTTACATAGCTTATTCGGTATTCTTTAATTGATGAATCGGTATTTGGATTGATGATATGGTTAAAGTGAAGTTTTGGTGTTATATCGTTGAAATTTACTTTCTTTAATTCAATCATATCCAAGCCCCATTCGGTAGCAATCCAAAGCCGATGTTTGTTGTCGATAAACAAATAAGTAATTGCATTACTGGTAATTTGATCGGGACCGGAGTAGTTGATGTCGGTAATTTGATACCTGATAAATGAATCGGTGCCCTTTTTCATTAAATTTATACCCGAGCTAACTGTTGCAATCCACATATTGCCCCATTGATCTTGTTCAAAACCCCAAACATGATCGCTGCTAATTGAGGTTGTGTCGTTTGGATTGAACCTGTAATGCTTAAATTTTTCGTGTTCCTGATCGTAAATGTTTAAACCTCCGTTGTAGGTTCCAACCCACATTTTGTTGTCGTTATCGCAAAAAAGCGCTATGGCGGTATTTATGCTCAAACTGTTTTTATTGTTAGGCTTATGCATTAAATGTCGAAAACTTTTGGTGTTTTGATCGTATATATTGAGGCCCCCACCATCGGTACTTAGCCAAATAAGTCCGTTTTGGTCTTCACAAATATTGGTAACAATTTTATTGTTGAGGTGATTGTTTGAGTTGGGCACACTGTAATGTACGCCAAAGTTAAGTTTCGATACAGCTACTTTGTTTATACCGGTTAAATAAGTGCCAACCCAAAAGTTATTTTTATCGTCTTCGTAAAGGGTGTAAATAGCATTGCTGCTAATTCGCGATTGGTTGTTGGTGTCGCTCCGGTAGTTTATTGTTTTGTTGTTTGCTTTGTCGTAAATAATTATGCCGTTTCCATCTGTTCCAAACCATACACGGTTACTACTGTCAATCATAATGGTTCGTAAAAGCGAAGTATTTATTTGTTCGTTGTTAATATTTATTGATGTTGTTTGTGTAAAGGTGTTGTTTTGCCTGTCCCAATAAATTGCACCCATGCCCTGCGTTGCAATCCAAAGGTTGTTAAGGTAGTCGATAGAAATTCGTTTGTTTAAAAAATTCCATTTTGTTAAGCCTGGAATTTCAATTCTGTATTTTGTGATTGAATCGCTTTTGTAGTCGTAACATTCAAGGTATTCGCTGTTCGATGCGATCCAAATTTTTCGGTCGTTATCTTCTGTAATCGAAAATACTTGATTGTTAAATATTTGATAATCGTTTTCGCCGCTTTGTAAAAAAATAGCAACATCGTTTGTTGTTGTCGATAGCATGTCCTCTGTAATTTTTATTCGTACAATACCGTTATACGAGCCAATCCACAAATAATCCCTGCTATCGTAAAAAAGTGTATTTATGGTTTCGTTTATAAGGGTTACTGGAATTTTCAAACCTGAATGGTCTAAAAAATGAACTATCTTTTCATTATTTCGATCAAAGAAATACAAACCTTCTGATGTGGCAATCCAAATTCTTCCGTATCGATCTTCAACAAGGTTTAAAAATTGAAGGCTTTTATTTATTTGCCATTCAGGGTTTTTTGCATTGAACTGTTTAAAAGTATAACCGTCGTATCGGTTTAGCCCGTCGTCGGTACTGAACCACATAAAACCTCTGCTGTCTTTAAGTACAGCGTAAACAGTTCCGCTCGATAAGCCTTCGGAAGTCGATATTTGTTCAAAAATGTAATTTTCGTTTGCCAATGTATTGTAATTGCAAATACAACACATGCATGCGATGAATATTATGAATATTGAATTGTGTTTCGACATAAATGATAATTTGCTAAAAAAAACCTTAAACTATTTTTAAAGTTAAGGTTTTTTTGAAAATATCAAATATAATAGATGTGTAACTAATTTAGCTCCATTTTTATTACATAAGCCATTTCTTCGGTTATTATTTCGGGCAGCTGAAAGCTGAAAACAGAATCGCTTTCTTCGAATCGAAAAGTTAATTCAATGTTGCCATTTGGAATGAGAAGTTGTGCGCTTTTAATCGAATTTTTATTGAGATTGTTTTTTGCTAACGATCTTAATTCGAGTGTGTTATTGCTTGGCCATCCAAGCATTATTGCGTAAAGTGTTTTATAATCTTTGCTACGAGTAAAACGTATGTCCTGTGCAGTTCCCGCAATTGGATCGCCAAAGCTGCCCCCTTCGAGGTGGTGGTGCCCCGATCCCATTTGGGTAGGTCCTTCGCCATAAACTTTCCATGCGCGTGTGTTGTAAATGGCTTCGCCGTACTTGCTTAACCAATCTCCCATACATAGTAATATTTCTCTTTGTTCAAGAGGTATTGAACCATCGGCACGTGGCGAAATATTCAGTAACAGGTTACCGTTTTTGCTTACCCTGTCGATAAAACTGTGAAGTACCTGTTTGGGCGTATAGTAGCTTATGCCTTCGGTAAAACACCAGCTTGAATTGCTTAGGGCATCGTCGGTGAGCCAATATTGATCAACAATATCTTTTGGGCCACCTCTTTCATAATCGAGCATGGCAACTTTAGTGTTTAATGCATCTTTGTAGGTTGTTACTACTTCTTTGTTCCATTTTTTTGCACTGTTGTAGTAGTATGCTAAAAAATCGAGCAACACTTGTTTGCTAAGTGCTGTAAGGTTAAAGTCTTGCCAAATTATGTCGGGTTTAAACTTGTCGATTATTTCTTTGTGTTTATCTAACCAAACTTTTTCGGCTTCATTTTTTGGTAGCTGGCCATAAAAAAGTTGCAGTTCGGGTTCGGTGTATTTAGGAGCATGCTCATAAAAGCCGGTAAAATTGTAAGCATGGTGCATCGAAAGGATGAGCTTCATGTTGCGTGCTCTTATTGCATCGGCCAATGTTTTTACTAAATCTGTTTTAGCACCGTAGTTTTGAGCATTCCAAGGGTTTACTTCACTGTTCCACATCGAAAAACCATCGTGGTGTTCGGCTACAGGGCCGGCAAAGCGTGCACCCGATTTTGCAAATAGGTCGGCCCATTCATCAGGATCGAAAGCACCTCCTTCGGATTTTAATTTTGGTGCAAATTGTACAAAGGAGCCTTGTTTGTTTTTAGCACCTGTTACAAAATAGTGATAAGGCCATTCGTTCGGATGCCCGTAAGTTTGGCTGTGATGTTCAAATTCGCGAGTTCCCGTTTGATACATGTGTCGTGGGTACCACTCGTTGGCATAAGCTGGTGTTGAATAGGTTCCCCAATGAAAATAAATGCCAAATTTGGCATCTTTAAACCATTCAGGTGCAGGGTTTACCTTTTCAAGCGATTCCCAGGTTGCTTCATAAACAGTTTCCTGTTTTTTGCAGGAAACTGTTATGAAAAGCAACATAAGTATTGTTGCAGTTATTTTCATTCGCTTTAGTAATTGGTTATTATTCTGAATGTTATTTAATTTCTTCGTCGAAAACAACGGCCACTTTACCGCATTTACCTTCGTTCATCAACTCATAAGCTTTGTCAACCTGATCGAGGGTGAAACGGTGGGTCACCAAATCTTCGGGGTGTATGCCCCAACGTACCAAGCGTTCAACCAGTTCTTCCATACGCCAAATGTTGGTTACCCACGAGCCATGAATTGAAATCTGATCGTGAATAATGTCGGGACTTGGGTTGAACTCAACGGTTCCACCTTCGCCAATCATCACCATTTTGCCCCATTGGCGAGTGGCACGAATGGCCAATTGGCGGCCAAGCGTATGCCCCGAACAATCGACAGTACGCTCAAAGCCTTTGCCACCGTCGCTAACAGCCTTCACTTTTTCAAGAGTATCTTTACCCGAAACAAATACTTCGTGGGCCAGACCAAGCTGTTTGGCTATATCGCAACGTTCTTTTATGGTATCAACACCAACTAATTTTGTAGCTCCCATGGCTTTGGCCAGCATTAAAGCAGCCAAGCCAACAGGGCCAAGGCCAACAACCAGTACCTGATCGTTACCGCAAATGCCAATCTTTTCAAGCCCTTCGTAAACAGTGCCAAAACCGCAAGCAACTTGTGCTCCATCGGTGTAGGTAAGTTGGTCGGGCAACAAAACACAATCTTTTTCGTCGGCCAAAATGTAGGGAGCCATTCCTCCATCGCGTTGCCAACCATAAGCTGCACGTAAAGGGCTGCTGCACGAAATCATGTAACCACGGCGGCAGTCGTTGCAAACGCCACACCCCGAAATGTGGTACAGCACCACTCTGTCGCCCTCCTTGAAGCGTCGCATGCCCGGACCGCATTTTACAATTTGGCCGCAGGGTTCGTGGCCTGCAATTTTATTCTGGTAAGCTTCGGGGCCTTTGCCAAGGTGTTCGCGGTAAATGGCGCGGATGTCGCTCCCGCAAATGGTCGACGATTTTGTACGCACCAAAACCTGACCATGACCGGGGGTGGGTATTTCAACTTCTTTCATCACCACGGTACTGTTACCGGGCAGATATGCGGCGGGCATTGAAGCTCCACCCCCCCCGCCCCCTAAAAGGGGGGCTTGACTACCCCCTAACCCCCTAAAGGGGGGATTTTGGGTATCTGCGTTATTGTTATTATTAACCCCTAAATCTCCGCCAGTTGGCGAAGACTTTTGCATTTCTGATTGATTGTTATTTTTGCTCATTTTATTTATTGCTTTTGCCCCGTTGGGGCGTGTTAATTCATTTGTATTTTTTTTCATAGGACGTTGTCCTATGTTATTGCGTAACGCCCCGTTGGAGCTTTCTAAATCAAAGAATATTCCTTCCAAATTTGGTAGTTAGTTGCCCCCCACCATGGGGACTTAAACAGAGTACGTTATTGTTTCTCTTATAAAAAATCTTTTTCAACATGTTGTTTATACACCTTTTAAAATGCCTGTAAGTTATTTGCATTTCCATATTACATTAATAATCAAAGTACAAACCTTCCAAATATAGTAGTCACTAAAAGTCCCCTTTAGGGGATTTAGGGGTTTTTAGCCCCCCCCTTAGGGGGTTTGGGGAGGGGTTTGGGGAGGCCGTTTACTCCCACAAATCTTCCCATCCGTTTGCGCCTTCCCAAAGAAAAACCTGCCCTTTTATCAGTCGGTTGTTTTTATCGATTTTTGATATATCGTTCATTTCATTTTCTGTTAACGGATCATCAATCACTGCTTGCAAGTTGCTGAATAATTTAGTTTCGTTAACCGAAAACGGAATAGTAACTTGACCACGCTGTACGGCCCATTTAATGCAGACCACTGCCGGATGCACGCCTAACCGTTGTGCTATGCGCACAATTACAGGGTCTTCAATGTCAACGGTATCCTCGGGGCTACGGTCGCGTTCGGGACGCTTGGGCGAACCTATGGGCGAAAAGCCTATGGGTACAATATCGTTTGACACCATATAGTTAAAAAGTTCGGGTTGCTGAAAGTGTGGGTGAATTTCCATTTCGTTCACCACCGGTTTAATTTTACAATCGTTCAACAACATTTCCATTTTTGAAATGGTCATGTTCGATGTGCCAATCGATTTCACCAAACCCATTTCGACCAACTGTTCCATTTGCCTCCAAGCCACCATGTAATTTTCGTGAATATAAGGTTTCGAGTCGGGATTGCGCGAGTCGCCATCGCAGCCGGGAGCATGGTAATTGGGAAAAGGCCAGTG